>JABXGY010000239.1 GCA_016550395.1 archaeon
TATTTAGATTGCCAAATTGGTCAATTTGAACTCCACTCAAAAACGCAACATCCATTTGCCCATTATTAGCAAGATCAAAAATTTCAGGAAAGGTGATAGCGTTTTCACAGCAATCGAATAGATGAGGATCTCCTGTAGAGTAGCGGAGCTTTTGCGGAGATGGATTAATGGTCCCAAGAATGGTGAAGTAGAGTAAACTCGGAGCATGAGTAGCCTTGGCAAGTAATACCGCCATCATTTGCACGGGACTTGCTACTCCAATAAACACTCGGTCCCCGTTTTGTAGTTGACGTGCAAGTGTTGTTAGAATTAGTTCATCATAGGTATAATCCTCAGTGGAATTCATGATGTATTTTTCTCCTCTCGCCTATTTTTTGGTTGGAGCTTAGTCCACGAAGGAGGTAAACCAATTTTCTTCAAAAACTCCTCTTGATTGGGGCAGCTGAGGATAAATTCCTCCATGAACTTAACAAAACCTTCTTCAGTTTTGGCAGCGTCTTGATAAACCGCAATGTGGTTTGTGTGAACTTCATATCTCTGATTTAAAGCGGTTGGTGTGGCACCATATGGAACTAGTGCAATGGCATCTACGAGGAAATGGGGGATGGTTATGCGGTGCACGGAGAGGGAATTTGATTCAACAATCTCTTCGACAGTAACTAAGACATTATGACAGGCCTGTGCGGTGGTGAGAGTGAAATTTGGCCAGGGCTCATCAAGAAAAATATTCCCTCTTTCATCAGCAGAATGAGCGTGAAGTAAAAGGACATCAGGTTGAAGAGCAGGTACTGTGATCACAATGTCATTAGTGTTGTACGGTGAGGGTATTTCCCGATAATCTGTACGGATGCTTAATAAATCTGAACCTCTGAAATCCGGAAGGGGAATGAATGGAATCCCAAATGCACCCGCTCTCAAGGCCATGACAATTGCATACCCCATGCTCTCCTTTACTTGTATAGTTCCGGTTTCTGTCGCTGAGCGAAATCGTTGCATCGAAGCAAATCCTTGTTCAGTCATGAACCCTAAGAAATAAAATTCGATCTCAGTGACACACCCTGCGCCAATAAGTTGGTCCACTGCTAAACCATTTGGAGCACTCACAATTCGTAGTTGGCGACGTTTCGACCGGATAATCTCATGTACTGCTGCCATGGGTAAACGGTTAACAAGTAATCCTTCTAGATAGATCTGAGATTTATCAGGGATGAAGTTTTGAACCATTTCACTCAATGACATTACTTTGTTTTCCCTAGACAATATTAAACAGACTCCAGCGAGTTTTTACTTGCTCAAGTTAAGACGGTTGTGAAGCTTAAGCTATTTCTTCTTTTTATCAGGTCTAAACGTTCGCACCCAGCCCTTTCGAATCACCCAAATTATGGGGATTATCACAGCTGGAATCACAATCATGAATTGAATTTGCCAGGTATAAACTGGAATACCATTAGGTAGGAAAAACAGGGGAAATGGATTGAACACGTTATACATGCCTAACATATTAGCAATCAGCGAGGGAACAGCCACCGTTACAGTTATCGCTGTTAAAATCACAATTACTCGATTTAAGCGGTTAGCCAGTAATACCGAATGTAATGATACTAGATCAGTTAAACCTCGGGCATTAATTTCCAAGGTCTGTTGTTGCCGTTCAATTTCGGAAAGAGCTGTGCTAAGGAGGGTCCTCAAATCCTCATTGAGCTGTAAATGGCGTGGAACCTGTTGAAGCATCATATCTACAATATGCCGTTGGACTGTTAGGTGTTGGTAGAATTCATTTTGCATGTGTCGAAACCGCTGAATTTTTTCTAGTATAATGTTAATATCCACGTCAGCAAGGGTTTGTTCTAATTCTAGCGAACCTTCGACGATATCATCAATTATAATCGTGTTTCGCTCAATGATTTCTTGCACAATTCGAACGGCAACAAGGGATGGAGTGACTTCTTGTTTAATTAAGATGAGATTTCGAATGGTTTCTTCAACTTCTTCAATGGCATCTGGTTGAATATTCTTTGCTATAGTTGCCACCATACGTTCTCCAAGAAGTATTAGGGTGGTTTCTATGTGTTGAATGGGTTGTGCAATGCCTATTGGCACATGAAATGCTGAAAAATCAAAAAAGCGATGGTATCGGCCTCTCTGAGAATGTTCTAATACCCGCGGTATACTCTTTGGGTCTACAGAAAGATAAAGACCAAGTTGTGAGTGCTCGTCTAGAGTAGGATCAACTGCTAAAATCCAGATGAAGTCTAGATCTCGCCAGATTTTTTGAAAATCCTCGTTACGGGCTAGCTTGCGAAATTCTCCATCCTTAATGTAAGACACTTGGAGCATTTACTAGCTAACCTTCCTGTTCAATATTAGGCGAATTGATTCTTGTAATCCTAGGGTTGTTCTTCTTAAAAGGTTGGAGGCTAAAAGCCGATTATTATCTGCGACGGGCTAATTTGACTTTATCGTCTTTTAGTTTGAGTAGTCCTGCACGTACTAATTCTTGTATTCGACGTCGCGCCTCAAACACTCCAACACCTAATATTTTACTGAGTTCTTCGAGAGTGCGTTGGCCCGTCTCACGAACGAGAAGATAGATTCGATATTTTGAATCCTTTTCAAGGGCTTTTTTCAGATGGTCTAATTCTACTTCTAAATCATTAACGCGTCGACGGAGTACAGTAGTATCTTGTACTGCTTCTCGTTGAACAATTCCTACAGTGCGGAGTTTGTCAGCCTCAGTTCGGGCATCCTGGGCTATGTCTTTCTTTGTGAGGATGTCCTTTTGTAATGTGACGAGCTCCTCATCCCGCTTCTTAACTACTCCACGTAATTTACCAATTTGCTCCGCCATTGCCTCCAATTGACCAAGGAGCTGTTCTTCTCGAGACTTGGAAAGCTTCTCCTGTTTGTTATATTCCTTCTCAAGGGTAGAAACTTGATTCTCAGATTCTGAAAGTTTGTAATCCAATTCTTTGATTTGCTTGGTTCTTTGTTTAATTTCGTTTTCGAGTTGAATGATTTTTTCCTGAAATTGTGCGTTATCTGTATTCGCTTGATTAAGTTCTTCTTTTAACGAGGCTATTTGGTTCTCAAACTCATTCTTCTTGCTCTTTATTTCATCGATCTGATTGAGAAGCTCAGACACTTGATTAGATAATTCTTGGTTCCTTTGTTCCGTTTGTTCAATTTCGGTATTTAGTTGGCTAATCTTAGACCGAAGCTCGGTTTCTAAATCCTCTTCTTCAAGAGCTTCTGCCATGGATACTTCGGGTTCTTCTTCACTGGGTTGTTCTTGGGCTTCTTCAATGGGTTCTTCTTCACTGGGTTGTTCTTGGGCTTCTTCAATGGGCTCTGTAACTTTTACTTCGGTTTTTGTTCCTGGCTTCCGATAAGTCCATTTTTTTTCTGTTCCGTCGAATGTATCCTCAGGCAATTCTATTGGCATTTCTATTCCTCACACGAATATAGATTATCAAAGAGGATATTCAAAAAACTTTGTGGCACCTATATTGGATAGCTGGAATTTTCGCTTATCTCAAAATTATCTGCATGCAGGTTGATTAACTGTCGAAACAATAATGAATGGTTTGAAATTGTTGAACCAATGCATGCACATTCTGTTTAATCCTTTCAGGGGGTTCCTTTTTTACAAGAAGACGTGCAAAGAATTCAGCAATTTCCTGCATCTCACCCGCCTTCATTCCACGACGAGTAACTTCTTGTGCACCCAAACGGACTCCGGCATCGGCGATAATATCGGCTTTTTCAAGCTGGTCGCGAACCTTAATTCCCTGTTTGAGGCTGTTAGTTTGGAGGAGTACTTGATGTGAGGAGGTAAATCCCCAATTAGTTCCAACTACTGGTATATCCTTCACAGCTAGGTTACGTGCTAACACTTGGGCATTTTCAACAACTTGTTTTGCATATTCTTTTCCAAATGCAATTAATTCCGCTAAGGCAATCGCTAAAGCTGCAACCCGGTGATGATGATAGTTATCAACCAAAACTGGATTGGGTCGTAAGGTCAAATCTATCTGCTCAGCCAATTCTGGGTCGTCTTTAACAAGGATGATACCACCCTGTGGACCAAAGAGGGTTTTATGAGTGCTACCCAAAAGAATCTGGGCTCCCTCCTGAAAGGGATTTTGGAACTGGCCACCAGCGATAAGGCCTAGTACGTGAGAGCCATCGTATACGAGAATTGCACCTGTCTCCTTTGTCACCCTTGAGAGCTCCTTTACTGGATGTGGATGTAGGAAGATGCTAGCTCCTAAAATGACTAACCGTGGATTAACACGGTTAATCAGTTCCACTGCGCGAGAAACATCCATTTGATACCTATCTGGTTGATAGGGGAGGTACTGGACGTCAAGCGGAAACCTTGCCTGTAGATTTAACGGGTACCCCCCATTTTCAGAATGAGAAATCACAATGGTGTCATTAGGTTGACACAATCCCATTATTGCTGACATTAGTGATAGATGGCCAGAAAGAGGTCGAACATTTGCATAGTCAGCCCCAAAGAGCTTCTTGGCTGCTGCTACTGCAAAGCCTTCGATCTCAATTGTGTATTTTTGCCCACCATACCAGGGTTCATCCCAAGCATATCGATGCCCGAAATCGGATCCTAACATTGCCCGTACCTGTAGGCTTGTAAGATTCTCCGATGGAATCAAGTTCAAACATTTCCATCGCCACTGTTCATGGTTGTTCATGGTTGTCTGGATTTTTTGTGCAATCTCGGCACACATAAGTAATTAACCTCCAATGCTCAGTAAAGGATTCTAGTTCTTCCTCCATTAGAATGTATGCGGTTCAACAAGCTTTTTCTACCTCATTCACATAGCTTGCTCTCTTCCCACTGAAGGGGATACTCAATGTCTGACGACCGACCTGTTCACGAAGAGTCAATGAATCAACAACCTGTTCGTATTGCTAGTTTATGGTCGTCATGGCAAATTGGTGCTAATCTTGTCTGGGCATATACAGGTGCTCTTGCAGTAGATTTGGGAGCAACAGGAATTCAACAGAGTATGGTAACTGGCGTTCAAACGCTAGGAAATTCCTCGTTACAATGGGCTTGGGGAAGTTTATCTGATCGATTTGGTCGGAGACCTTTTCTGTTATTGGGATTGTTAGCTGTAGGAATTACTGCAGCGCTGATTCCATTAGCCCAAACAGCCTGGCAACTGATCCTTCTTCTACTTGTTCCTACCGTGATAGGGAGTGCAGCGATTCCTGCTTGGAATGGACTCCTTGGGGATATTACGACAATGCAGGGAAGAGGTCGCTTTGTGGGAATAATCACTGCTATAGGTACGATTTCTTCTGCAGTCGCTCTAATAATCATTGGCTATTTCGCGACATCTATTGGGTTGAGTGGCATTGCGGAATATCAAGTTCCAATGTATGTTGCTGCTCTCACCCTCACCCTCGCTGCGATTTGCGTGTTAGCCA
>JABXGY010000032.1 GCA_016550395.1 archaeon
ACTATTGCCTTTTGGTGTTTTGACATCACCTATGACCTTGTTAATTATGTCTTCCGCGCGTCAAGCAAAATCGAAACATAAAATCACACAATATATTGCGATATTCTAAGTTGCCCTTGACGGTGTTGGAAAGGTTTAAGTCGCCTCATTTTCCAGGAAACTAGAAGCTGGTGAATCTAAGCAATGAAAGCAAACATTTCACTTTCCTATAGTGGGCGAACCCGCGAAGATAACGCCACAAAAAATGGTCATGTGAATTTATTACTAAATCAACATGGTCGAATACTTAGCAAATTACCCCTCGGCGATGGACGATACCATTTCGTAATTGAACTCCAAGATTTGGATCGATTCACCCAATCCCTTTTTGAATTTACACGACAAAATCCCTGGCTTCGAGTAGAGAAAGTATCTGCTCATGCATAAACTAGTCCCCAGCCCCCGTATCTCAGACAAGTTTGAAACAGTGACCAATTCGAGGTGCTATTGCAGAGCATCGAAGTGTAGGTTTCACTAATTTTATGAGACTATTGCATGCTCTGGGACTTCCATGAATAATCAGTTCCAATTGATGTGACTCCCAACTTTTATTCCTGAAACAAGGGAACTGTGTCAGGCAAAAAGTTCAAAATCAGAGGAGCCACCCTTCTCTTCTGTATCTCTGGTATCTTCTTCATTATCTTCTTCTTCGACAGACTCTTTATCCTGAGCTTCTTCTTCAGGGGGCGATGTCTTAGCTAACTGGGACAATTGCTCTCTAAGCGAATCCACGACAGAAACGGATTTTTCTTCGTTGGCTGGGACCGGTTCACCGCCTGGGGAAGTTTCCATAATAATCTGTTGACCTTCTGCTACTAATTGTGGTTGTTGACCAAAACAGCGAGCAAATGCATCGATATCATCCTGTGTAGCTGCACGGATTTCGGAAAAGAGAATTTCATCACCCTGACAGAAAAACCGTAATTGTAACCGTAAAACAGACACTTGGAACTCATTTGGACCAAGGGGGCTTATAGCGGCTTGTCCGTAGCAATCAGTAACTGCGAAAAATACCTTGCTGGCTAATTGTTCTTCATAAGTTAGAATTCGACGACGAATTGGCCTTACTCGTCGTGTGGGTTCTGGAACAATAGTTTGTTCAACAGCTTCCATCCGCTCTTGAAAGACCTCATCAAAGGTAGAAATTTGGGTTTCTTCTTCAATTACAACCAGGAAATCTGACGTTTTTTGGTTTGATTCAAGCAGCTTATGTAATAAGGCTGCTTTAGGATTCTTCAAATCACCGGGAACTTCAATGAAATTAGTACACTTTGTACCAAAATGAATATCGTTAACGTGGATGCCATTTTTCATGATAAATCGGGCTTGTCGCAAGGCAGTTGTACGTTGTAACATTGAGGTTCCTCGCCCCAACCATACCCAAATGATTGCTTCTGCTTCATCGACAATAAGTATAGCCCGTCCATCGACTAGGTGACCTGGGTTCCAATGGAGGGGTTGTAACTCTCCCCCTTCGCCTAGGACTTCAATCATTCCAATGTATTGTTTCATTTCTTCTGTACCCCCGCTAGTATGAGTATCGCTGATTAGCAGCCGCAAAGGATACTGAACTATTTAAATAAGAAGGAATGAAGGCTATATCAAATTGTCGTGTCAAGTTGGATTCTTTCGAAGTTCTGCTAGGATTTCCTGAGCGCGGTCAAATCGCACCCGTTTTTCAGCAATCATTTTCTGAGCTACTTGGTCAACTTCTTCACCTTCAGCTCCAGCTGCGATTGCAACGTTGCGAGAATGCAGCTTCATGTGTCCAGTTTGAATACCCTCTTGACTCAGAGCCCTTAACGCTGCTATATTTTGAGCTAACCCAACGCTAGCTATGACTTCAGCTAACTCATTTGCACTTTTAACACTAAGAATTTTGACACATACGCGCGCTACTGGATGTGTTCGGGTTGCTCCACCTACCAACCCAACAGCTAGTGGCAATTCTATGCTTCCTTGTAAATCGCCTTCTGGGGTTTTCTCATAATATGTAAGGGATTGGTACCCTCCTTCACGAGTGGCAGCAAAGGTATGTGCTCCGGCTTCAACTGCGCGAAAATCCTGTCCTGTCGCCAACAGAACGGCATCAATACCATTCATTATCCCTTTATTATGGGTGGCACATCGATAGGGATCTGCCTGAGCAAAGGCATATGCTTTCAAGATGCCCATTACTGCTTTTGAACCACCAAGAGCTTTGGCAGGAAACGTAGCTTCTGCTCTTGCTAGTCGATATACCGCTAGATTAGAAAGGATTCGGAGATAGACACGCCCTTTTGTGAGATCTTCTATTAATGGAGCTAGTACCTCACACATGGTATTAACTGCATTAGCGCCCATGGCATCCCGTGCATCAACTAGTAAATGAACTACAAGCATTGGTCCCATGATAGTTTCTAACCGGCGAATCTGTAACTCTCGTGCTCCACCACCAAATTTCACTAGGACAGGATCCTGTGCATTTGCTACTTTTAGTAGATTCGCTTTTTGCTCGGTTATTTTTTTCTGTGCAGCTTCTAAGTCAGGAATATCAGCCACTTGGATTTGCCCAATCATCACAGGATCCGTAGTGCTAGCTGAAAAGCCTCCGGTTTGACGGGCCATTCGTGCGGCATTAGAGGCTGCTGCAACCACGGAAGGCTCTTCTAGGACCATTGGAACTAGATAATCACGTCCGTTAATCTGAAAGTTAGTCGCAATTCCTAGGGGAAAGGGGAACGTTCCTACGACATTTTCAATCATCCGGTCTGCCGTAGGTGCATCTAACGCGCCAAAGGCTTCTAATACAGACTGGTCTTCATCAGTGAGGTTAGCAAACTCACGAAGTTTTTTCACCCGCTCCTTTATTGACAAACGATAAAACCCACTAATTGCAGAAGTCTTTTTTGACACAGTGGTCACTCCACCGTGTTTCTGCATGGAGTTCACTTATCAAACTTTCCTGTCAGGGGTCACCATTTATCTGGGCGTTCTTTCAGGAATAAAGGATAGAACAATTGCAGGGAAGTACCCTATGGTTTGTGAATTATCTTATTTTTCACGAAGTTCCCAGATACAAGAATCCGCTCCCCATGTTTTACACTGAACTTCTTCGCATTCGCTATCAAAACCGCGGAGAGTTAGGACGTGTTGGAACACACCACTAAGAATATTGCAATACTTCAATCCATTAAACTCATCAGACATCCGAATATTTTCACAGATCGGACACTCTTCAAAAATATAGACAATCTTCCTTTCTGATGGATCATAGTAGGCTTTATCGAATGCTTTTCCTAACATCACCCGGGTTGCCAGAGTGAACGTGTCGAGAAAGCCATCAAAGGTGGTGGCGTGTTCGCCTATAGTATCACTGTACTCAAATAACAGGGTTTCAGCCATAGCCATTCCCAACCGTAAGAGCCTCTCATTAGCAGCTTTAACGTCGCCTTTAGTTTGTCCAAGCACGTCGTCTATAACTGCAGCAACCAATGCTTGGAATGCATTCAATGATGTCTTTCGCATTTTCAAGTGCCAACCGAGCCAACCTTTGACACCCATATTAGATCACCATGCCTGCTAACATGCTAAAACTAGCGTTATGAATCATTCGTTCCATCCGATACTCTTAGAACCGTTTTTCGAAATCCACAAGACCTCGCTTCTGTAGGTCTAACAACATTCGCATGGCAATAAAAAATTGCAGTCCCATCTTCTCAGCAATTTCCTGGAGCGTAGTTTTTCCATCACAGAGACTAAGCATTCGAAATTCAGTAATCGAAAGTTTTTGTTTATCTAAATCAGCAATCACTCGTGGTACAATACGCCGAGTTCGTGTGCCCACCGTTGGTGTAGTCGTTGAAGTAGTGGGAGTAGTACTTGTAGATACTGGGGACTGTGTGACTTGAGCTTCACTACCGGCATGAATTTCAGATACCTCGTGCCCTCGTTCTACAAGATCCTGGTCCAGATAAATGGTAATGACATGGGTGGGATCTCCATGTATATAGGAGTAGGGGAAGGGAAACACGGTTTGTCGTTGTATGGTGTCTGGTGGAACATCTATGGCTATATACGCCTTACATTTTTCACAATAGGTGTATACGACAGGCATCGATGGGCTCCCAGGAATGTTACCGAATATATAGAACAGGAAGCGTTCTTAACGTTTGCTTCTAAATCACTTTAAGTCGGTATAAAATCAAGTAATTCTTTGCGTAACTACATTAGATCTCAGGAGTTAATCGCTCGCATAAACAGCAATCTTGTTAGCGTCGTGGAAGACATGAATTTGAGAGTCTTGGTCATTTTGAATCCATGTATCTACTATCAACTGTGGGTCTGGTGCATATGAAAGATGAGCAGTTTCAACGCTTGATTGGTCCAGTGTGGTGTGCAACCAGATTTTTTGTATTCGTTGGATAAGTTCTGCAAACTTCCAACTCTTATGCGTATAAAGCCGGTAATTAGAACGAATTTTGTCCATCATCTTAGGAAGCGGCATAATTAGGTACTCATAGAAGAATTCCCGCGCCTTCG
>JABXGY010000240.1 GCA_016550395.1 archaeon
AGAACCAAACTTTTGAGACGAAGTCCTTCTTTTTGAGGAGCTTTTCCAGCAACTTGGCATCAAGTGTCTCAATGTGTCGTGCAGAACTTGCGATTACTGAGTGGATGACGGTTAAACTCGCGATGAGCATTTCACGCGTTTCTTCGAGGTTCAGTTTTTCTTTCTTGGTCTTGAATTCACCAAGAAACCGGAGGAAGTTATCCTTGAAGGAGGGTTTGATGGTGTAGAATTTCTCAATGTA
Source organism: archaeon (assembly GCA_016550395.1). Taxonomy (GTDB): domain Archaea; phylum Asgardarchaeota; class Hermodarchaeia; order Hermodarchaeales; family Hermodarchaeaceae; genus Hermodarchaeum. Next base: position 242 of record JABXGY010000240.1, read on the forward strand.
ATTCTTCTTTACTACTACCCGGGGCTCGGAAATAAAACCGTGTTTACAGAGAATTTTGAGGTGGTAATAGACAATATCCACATTGAGGTTCAGCTCTTTTGCGATTTCCGTGGCAGTAGAATCCGGGTTTTGGGCGAGCTGGAAAAAGATCGAAGCACGCTTTGGATTGCGAAGCATATCCATGAGGTACCATACGAAGCATTCAGCTCTTTCTTCCGCCAAATTCATCAAACCATCGTAATATTGCTTTTTTATTCTGATAAACAATGCGTTCCTACTAATCATTTCTTATACCCGAAACGTTTATATCCAAACATAACATAATCGCTTCTAACATCCAAAATATTTCATACAACCGAATCATTTAGGTTTCAAGATACGGAGCTGATAATGGTATGAATAAGTCATCATCATAAACCTCCGTTAAAAAATATCTTAAAAAAACATTAAGATATTAAAACAAAAAATGAGGGCAGAATAGATGAGTCCTGTTGAGAGTAAGGTTGAATATTTTACGGATCCTGGCTTGCAGAATACAGAGAAAGTGATAGAAACTGTTGAAAACAGAATCATGAGTGGTGGCATCAAAACAATCGTTGTTGCAAGTACTTCTGGTGAAACTGCAGTAAAATTCGTAAAGAAACTCAAAGGAATGGCAGCGGTTATCGCTGTTTCACACGGGGAAATGAAACCTATGCACAAGCGGCAAATCATTGAATATGGAGGAAAAGCAGTGGATAAAACGCATCTGGCTTTGCATGCAAAGGGGATGGACGATGTGAGAAAGAGTTTCTACACTTTTGGGCAAGGATTCAAAGTGGCAGTTGAAGTAATCTTGATAGCTGCTGATAAAGGTGAGACAGATCTCTATGAAGATGTAATAGGTGTTGGTGGAACTGGTAGGGGTGCAGACACAGCAATAATAGCCAGAGCAACAACAAGTAAAGAAATTTTCACCAAGAATGATAACAAAAAACTGGAAATTCGAGAAATACTTGCAATGCCAACAAAAAAGCACTGGTGGTAGACACAGAGGATTATAGATATGAGTGAGAAGGCAAAGGTCTATTTTGTAAACACTGAGCAAATGGTAAGCTGGTTTGGGTTTGCTCCAGATTCCTTAATAGACAGACTTGAACGCCTATGGAATCATAAAGAGATGAAGCTGAACGAGTGGATTAAACCCGGAGATAAAGTCATCATTAAGACGCATTTTGGTTCTAGTAACCAGACGCGTCACTTGCGACCTATGTATATTCGCAAAATTGTTGATCTCGTGAGAAAAGCTGGTGGAATTCCTTGGGTAGCAGAATGTGTTGGTCTTGGATTTCTTGGACAGAATCCTGAAGCTTTTATGAGTACAGGTCCCGGGTACATCTATCTAGCTGCTCAACATGGCTTTACCCTTGGCTCTATGAATGCTCCGATAATTCTTCTTGATGGTGTTTGGGGGACTGATACCTTTATGGTTCCCATCGAGAATGGAAAATATCTTAAGAGGATAGCGGTAGCTATGGGACTTCGAGCTGCGGATAAAATACTAATTGTAGCTCGTTTCAAAGGTCACGATAATGCTGGATTTGGTGGTGCCCTTAAACAACTGGGGATTGGGTGTGTAGGTAAGCAAGGCAAGGGAGAGGCGCATTGTGGTGGTAATGAGAATATTTACATAAAGCATCCAGAAAATTGTACGGCTTGCGGGAAGTGTTTAGAAGTTTGCCCCTCTAGCTGTCTTTCCTTAGACGACGGTAAAATAGTTCTCGATAGTAATCGCTGTATTGCCTGCATGCATTGCTGGAGTGTCTGTATTGTTGATAAACCTAAACCTGAGCAACGAGTTTTTGGGTTAAAAAGAGGACTGAATGCAGACGAACAAGTTGAGCGAATGATGGATAATGCAGCAGGCGTAGTTAAATTGTTAAGTTCAGAGCGGATTCGTTATATCAACATCGCTGTAGACATCACTGCCCAGTGCGATTGTCTACCTGCTGCAGGACATCCGCTCGTACCAGATCAAGGCATTCTTTGCTCTAAAGATCCAGTCGCAATTGATCAAGCTTGTGTTGACCTCGTGACTATGGCCAGAGGTTTACCTGGAAGTCCGGCTGAAACTGGTATTCATTGTGGATCACCAGAAAAAGGAATTCATTTTGATCCAGATCCTTCAGCATTAGAACCTGGCAGCGAAAAATTAGGCATCTTCAGTGCTTTTGTGGAGCCAGAATTAAGATCGAAAATAGTTGAAATCCAATTATCTGCAGCAGAAGCACTGGGAATCGGGTCACGCTCTTATGAGCTTATAGATGTCACTGAAGAATCCAAAGACGCAGCTAGTGGGGAGGAAGTGAAAGAGGTCAGAAAGAATGAAAGGTGATTATGCCCAGGGAAAAGGAACATTTCTAAAGAAGCGAAAGCTAGGAAAAAGTGGCATTGAAGTTAGTACCCTGGGTTTAGGATACCTCGAAATTGGTGGACGATGGACACAACTCGGTGTGGACATCCATTTCGGTAAGGTCAGTGATGCAGAGTCGATTCGTGCTATCCAGTGGGCCCTAGATCAGGAAATCAACTTCTTCGATACCGCCGCAAATTATGGGGCGGGACACAGCGAGCAGCTATTGGATAAGGCGATTGCGGGTCGACGCGATGAGCTGGTTCTTGCTACGAAAACTAGTTGGCGGGATAAAGCATCGGCTTTGCGATTATTGGAGCAAAGCCTGCAGCAATTTAACACCGATTATATCGACTTGTGGCAGTTTCACAATGTCAGTACTTTCGAGGCCTACAACCAATTACTAAGCACTGGGGGAGCTATGGAGATAGCCCAAGAAGCCTTAAAGGCTGGCAAGATCCAGCACATCGGTATCTCTACCCACTCCCCTGATGTGGCACGGAAAGCCATCACATTTGGTCACTTTGAAACGGTTATGTTCCCATTTAATTTCGTAACTCAAGAGCCTGCAGATGACCTGGTCCCTTTGGCGCGTGAATATGACGTAGGCTTTCTCGCCATGAAGCCCTTCGCGGGTGGCATGTTACAGGATGCCAACTTGGCAATCAAATATCTGCTACAATTCGATAATGTGGTGCCAGTCCCAGGTATTGAGAAAAATGAAGAAATCGAAGAGATCGTGGAAATAGTCAAAGGGGAATGGGAGTTAACCCTTCAGGAAAACCAACAAATAGCGAACCTTAGCGCAGAACTCGATACACTCCTCTGTCGGCGGTGTGGCAACTGTATGCCCTGCCCACAGGGTGTCCGTATCCAGCAGTTGGTGAACTTACCTGCACTTCTGAAGCTTTGGTCGCTTGACCGGCTGGTCAATTTGAAGTGGGTCACTGATGCAGTGGATGGAGCAAAGTATTGTGTTGAGTGCGCTGGAGAATGTGAACAGAAGTGCCCCTATCACTTACCTATCCGAGATATGATCGCTGACAATCTAATGTTATTCGAACGCATGGTTCAAAGCGAGCCAGGACTAGAATAGTTGGTTCCCCTCGATGAAGAAGAAGTTCACAACTAATAATCTTTTAAGAAAAGGGGGATCTAGCCGTGACGCAGATCAATTGCATCAAAAATCAACAAGAATATCCTCAGCATTCTATTCCAAAATCGGTTGTGTTACACCTCCTTCCAGGCATTCTTATAACATTTCTTTTTATTGTCCTGATTCCATTCATGCTCTCACTAGGTTTGCTTTCAAACACAGCCTTTTTAGTAGCGGGTCTGTTAATCCTTGTAATCTTCGAAGGGGGCCTTATATTATACCAAGGCAAGAGGAGAAAAGGGGGATTCAAACTCCAAGGAGTGATATTTTACCGCAAGCCCCTTTCTCTTAATCAATACTTTTTGTTTGTTACATCGATGCTAGTAACTGGTTTACTGGTAAGTTTGATCTTAGGGTCATTAATCAGCCTTCAAGCGAGGGGCATCTTGTTTTTTTGGTTACCTGAATGGTTTGTGCTAACATTTTCTCTTGAACATCCAAAGGCAGTTTTACTAATCAATGGTAGCTTATCGCTTATTGTAAATGGAGTTCTAGGTCCTTTAATCGAAGAAACGTACTTCCGAGGATATTTACTTCCTAGGCTTTCTCGGTTAGAGAAGAAAGGCGTGTTCCTTAATGCAATCCTGTTTGCCATTTATCATTTCTGGACGCCATGGCGAGTTATTGAACTCACTTTACTTACACTCGTATTAGGTCTCATAGTATGGTGGAAAAAAAACATCTTCTTAGGCATGCTGCCACACATTCTGGGGAACGTCACAAGCGAAATACTGAAGATCGCTGCCATCTTGATACTTTAAATAAAAATAAGCAATGAAGACCTGTTTGCTTGAGCCCTAAAAAACAATGATTCCTAAGATATTTTTCAAAAATATGGATTCGTTTTTGCTGGGTTTGATTGGTTTGCTCATTCAAACACTGACCAAGATAAAAGGGAAACATAGGTAGAAATATACAAATTGTTATAGTCCGACATTCTCTACAACTGAAAGCAGGAATTCCAGAGACTGTGATCCCCCCCCCCCAAGGGAAGGTGCTACAGGCCCGCTATTGGCTTCCATCTTATACTGGACCCGCCGCCGCGTCGCCAAAATCTTAAGAACAGCCGTCAGAGGAGCAGGCCCCATAGTAGTTTGGTATGCGGAGGCAGCTTGCGAGTTGGAAAAGGTCCAATGCAAATTGTTGGCTGACTTGAATTAGTAGGTGTAAACTGATACAAATTGATGACTGGGGTAGAAATTATTTTATGTCAAATGCCTTCCGCATTTGTACTAGTAATTCAGGGTGTTGCACGAGAGTCGTGAAAATATCAATATAAATGGTTAACTTGTAAATTTCTTCAAATTCGATGGTGCTAAAAAGTTTTGCCAGTTTTTCACTCTGCTTCGCTTTTTTCAGCAAGGTACGTTCCGTTTTGTACACGTTTTTTAGTAATTCTTTGAACAAGTCGTGGAATGTGTTTGCATCAGGCTCAGAACAGTGTAGTAAGTCACTTATTGCGATCTTGACTTTTTCACTAAAAGCTCTGCTTTCATCTGTATCCCACCATTGTGATTCCAGCTCATCATACTCGCGTAAAAACACTTTTGCAGTTCGACTGTATACCCTTTCAGGTATTCGGCCCCCCTCTGTAATCCGGTGCCCTGCAACTGTTATTAGTCCCGCTTTTTCCAACTTCTCTAAATACTTGTAAATAGTCTTTATTGTGTATTTGTGGGTTTTACTGGCATTATCGAAATAGAGGTCGTGGAGTTCCTTTACTGTCATCATCTTCTCTCTAAGAGCCTTGATAATCTTGAGATTTTCTTCAGCTAGGTCCATTTCGTCTTTTTTTAAGAATATAACTAGTTCAGGCTCATATGTGATGAAATCCTTGTATTCCTTCGGTTTTCTCTTCTTTTTCGTTTTGCCCTGCATAGTCGGTCGCACTCATTTTTTTAACTTAACGCTGAACTAATTTGGTTTAAAAGTCACTTAAAAGTCCTTCTTGTAACCTATGGATATTAATCTTCTACATTGACAACTTTAATATACCCAAATACTCAGCTAATTACGATAATTGTTATTCGTTAACATATGATAAGACTAATATTTGGCTTCAACTCTTCCAATACTCAATACAAGAAAATGGCAGCATTAAGCAAAACGGGTCTGGAAGTGTGATAAATGGAAACAGTGAGATTAGGCAAAACGGGTTTGATGGTGTCCCGTGTGGGGATGGGGGGCATTCCCCTTATTCGTCCGCCTTTTAATAGGGCTGTGAAAGTTATTACGCGAGCACTGGATTTGGGGATAAATTTGATTGACACTTCACCGGGTTATGACGATAGCGAGGTTCGCATAGGCAAAGCAATTGCAGGTCGTCGTGATGATATTGTGATTGTGACTAAAACTAGGTGGAGTTCAAAGAAACAAGCGTTGAAGGGATTAGAAATAAGCCTTAGGCAGTTGAACACGTACTATATCGACGTGTGGTTGCTTCAAAATGTGAGTACCTTTGAGGCCTATGAGATGTTATTACAGCCAGATGGAGCCTTGTCAGTTGCGAGGGAAGCCCTAGAATCTGGTAAGGTTCTCCATATTGGCATCTCAACCCATTCGATGGCCGTAGCTCAGAAGGCGGTGGCGTCTGGTTTTTTTGAGGTGATTATGTTTCCCTTCAATTTCGTGACGAATCATGCTGAAGAACAATTGGTGCCGTTAACGAATAAGCACGATGTAGGTTTTTTGGCGATGAAACCCTTCGCAGGTGGCCAGCTGGCAGAAGCGGATTTAGCCATGAAATACCTTTTGCAGTTTAACAACGTCGTGCCACTACCGGGTATTGAAACGATCGAAAATATTGAAGAGATAGTAGAGGTGGTTGAGGGCTCTTGGAAGCTCACTAAGCAAGACTGGCAACGAATCGAAGATATTCGTGCCAAACAGGGTTCGAAATTGTGTATGTGGTGTGAATATTGTAAACCCTGCCCACTGGGTATTAATATTCCTTGGGTGATGAACATCGAGAGCATGTGGATTCTGTGGGGAGCAAAGGGGTTCAGAAAGTTTTTTCTTGATTTTATTGAGCAAGCAAAAACTTGTGATCGATGCGGTGAATGCGAAGAGAAGTGTCCCTATCAGCTCAACATTATGGATACTCTCGCTGAACAAATCGAGTTTTACGAGCGCGAAATAAAAAATAATCTATGAAAAGGTATTTTCTCGAACACAAGCAGTTAGCATCAATGTGTGTAAGAAGAGGACGAAAATTATGCACATACGAATTTTATGAGAAGGCAGAATAAGTTGGATTCAGTTGACGGAGCAGATTCCAACCGCTTCATATGTGCGACTTGATGACTTGTCTAAAGAAGGCTTTACTCGGCTTAAAGACTCAGCCTCTCACAAAAAAACCACATTGAATAACCAGTGCAGCACACTTACCTTACTCCACATATTACGGGGTTTCACTGGACTAGTCGCATTTTAGGAACAATATTTCTCTCCATTCGAAACAGTAATAGCATAATATTATATTATATTCTCTTAGACTAAGAAATATTAAGTGATCTCTTGATTGCATCTAATGGCAAGATTCGAATCAGCTCAAGATCGAGTGGAATACCTTGAAAATTGGTTTGCAGATATATCATTTTCATTGGCCTAATAGTCCAGGAAATATCGGTACAAAACTGGTTGAGATAGCTAAAGCCGCGGAAGACGCAGGGTTTTCCAGCCTCTGGGTCATGGACCACCTCTTCCAGCTTGGAGGTGCCTTCGGCCCCATTGACGCTCCGTTACTTGAAGCTTACTCTGCAATCACATATTTGGCTTCGGCTACCAAGCGCGTCAAGGTCGGCGTGCTTGTAACCAACAACATATGTCGTCACCCAAGTGTCTTACTGAAAATGATTAACAGTCTAGACATTCTTTCTGAAGGTAGGGCGTACCTAGGAATAGGGGTAGGAGGAGAAGTGGGTGGGGAGATGAGGGGTATGGGCGTACCCCGACCACCTCTTGGAGAGCGGATAGAGCGTCTTGAGGAAACCCTAAAGATCTTCAAACACATTTGGAGAGGTGACACCTCGCCGTTCTTGGGTAAGTGCTTTCAGTTAGAACATCCAATCAACAGTCCCCAGCCATTGTCTGAACCTCATCCACCTATATTGATAGGGATGTGGAAAGGAGGCAGAGAGATGATCCGCTTGACAGCTAAGTACGCTGACGCGTGCAACCTCCAGTTTGGCTCACCCCTGAGTGAGTTCGCAGACTGGATGAGGGAGAGATACCAGGAACGCAAGGAGTTTCTAACGAGCCGGCTCAAAAGACTAAAGCAAAACTGTAAGCAGTTAGGACGCTCATACGATGAAATCGAGAAGACGGTTCTAGGCACCATAAGAATCGCTCCCGACGCAATGAGCGTGGATGATGTCATCGATTTATGCGGGGAGCTGGCCGAGATGGGCTTCCAACATGTGATCTTTAACATGCCGAACGTCCATGAGATCAAACCACTCGAAATTCTGGGTAATGAAGTCATTCCAACTGTAGCTGAACTATAAATGCAATTAACCACACTGCAAAAGGAGAAAGGATTGTTATGAAAACTGTGAGGTCGGGTAGAACTGGTCTGAAGGTTTCCAGAATCGGGATGGGCGGTATTCCGCTTACACATCCTACTGAGGATGAGGGCAAAAAGCCGGAAATTCGAGAAATACTTGCAATGGTTCTAATAAAAAGCGCTGGTGCGCGCGAATTGTGAAGCGTGATAACTAAAAGCATAATAAAATTAGGGAGAATTGAAAATGAGGCCCTTTAGATTTGGTATAATGCCCTACATTGGATTTTGGACACATTCTATGAATGAATGGGTAAAGAGTGTGAAACTATATGAGAAATTAGGTTACGATACGTTATTCCAGTGTGATCATTTCTATCAAGCGACTTACGATCCAATAGCAATGCTTGCCTCTGCTGCGGTGACAACGGAGAAGCTTAACATAGGAACTCTTGTATTTGATGTAGATTATAGACATCCTGTAGTTCTGGCTAAGGCAGCAGCTACGTTATACCTCCTATCAAATGGACGCTATGAATTTGGAATAGGCGCAGGATGGCAGAAACGCGACTATTACAATGCTGGTATCAAATTTAACCGTCCAAGCAAGAGGATCGAACGCCTTGAAGAAGCACTGAAGATAATTCGAGGAATGTGGACACAAGAAAATACAAGCTTTGATGGGAAACACTACCAGATTAACGAAATTGATAGAGCAGGTAATCTCTCTGAAGGTGAATACCCTAAAATCATTGTTGGGGGTGGAGGTAAAAAAGTACTTTCAGTTGCTGGACGGCATGCTGACATAGTAGGCATTAACATGTCTGTCCCCGATGGAAATTTCACTAACGCCATTCGCAGACACACAAAAGACAGGGTGATGCTCCAAATCGAGTGGGCTAAGGCAGCTGCGAAAGATTATAGTCGAGACTTATACAACATGGAATTTCAAATGCATATACCAGAGGTTATGATAACTGATGAACCTGAGTTAGCTTACAAAAAGATAGCCAAAGAATATGATATAGCTGTTGAAGAGGCAGTGGCTTGCCCTACAATCCTATTTGGATCAAGTTCACAGATTGTAACTAAACTGAAGGAACTTAGAGAAGATACGGGCATCAACTATTTTTCATTTGGACTAAATGATACCAAACTAATTTACGAGTTCGCTAAGACGGTCATTAGACCATTGAGAAAGATTACATAATACGCAAGTTAGCCACGCATACGAGTGGCTCAAGGAAAGTGTGATTTAAAAATGATTGCTTCGCAGATGGAGAGGAATTGAGATGAAAATGGCTTACAAGTATATCATTTTCATTGGCCTGGTAGTCCACGAAATATTGGTGCAAAACTGGTTGAAATAGCGAAAACCGCGGAAGACGCAGGGTTTTCTAGCCTCTGGGTTATGGACCATTTCTTTCAGGTGGGTCAGGGGTTTGGTCCCCCTGAAGCTCCAATGCTGGAAGGATATAGCACTATGTCGTACCTAGCAGCAGTAACGCAAAAAATCATGGTTGGTTTAATGGTTACTGGGAATTTCTATCGTCACCCAGGAATACTAATCAAGACGGTTACAACACTGGACGTTCTTTCGAAAGGAAGAGCCTATTTTGGAATAGGTGCAGGATGGTACGAGCGTGAAGCCAAAGGTCTAGGGGTTCCATTTCCTCCAGTACGTGAGCGCATCGAACGTCTCGAGGAAGCACTCCAGATTACCAACCATATGTGGAGAGGAGAACAATCTCCATTCAAGGGTAAATATTACCAACTTGAGGAACCGATAAACAATCCTCAACCATTATCTCAACCACACCCACCAATTCTGATTGGATGCGAAGGTGAAAAGAAAATGCTGCGATTAGTTGCCAAGTACGCAGATGCGGTCAACTTCCAACTTGGTA
>JABXGY010000241.1 GCA_016550395.1 archaeon
AAAACAACACTTGGATCATGGATCATAGACCGTGCGATAGATAGCTTCTGTTTCAATCCTGTTGAAAATGTAGCAGGAGAATGATCGCCGCGGTCTTTGAGTTCGAGAAATTCTAAAAGTTGTTCAATTCGGTCATGGAGTTTCTCTTCTGGGACATCATAAAGTCGTCCAAAGTACTCAAGGTTCTTATATGCTGAAAGCCGGTCATAGTGGGTATTAGCTCCATCTTCTGGAAGGAGCCCGGTAATTGATCGTACGCTAACAGGATCATTCTGGACATCATGTCCTTCAACTTGAATAGTGCCTTTGGTTGGTGCTAAGAGGGTAGCTGCAATTTTTACAGTTGTAGACTTACCCGCTGCATTAGGTCCTAAAAATCCAAAGACCTCTCCTCGTCTGACATCTAACGAAACGTTATCAACCGCTGTGATCTTTTCGAATTTCTTAGTTAGGTCTGAAATTTCAATTGATTCAGGCAAGATGAGTCCTCCATCGCAATAAGACCGGTCTTCTTAAGGAAGTTTTGGTTATAAACAAACAAGGTTACTAAGAATATTTTTATCATTTCCAAAATATTTTAGAGGTTTCAAGCTTTGTCGTGCAATTAGAGAATATAGTTTAGTGTTAATTAAAAGGACCTAACTATCTCAAACTATGTTATCGAAAAAACACCCCGGTAGCTAGAAAGGAGCACAGAGGTTATTGGCAAATAATTCCAGAACAGCTGACCAATTGCCTAATAGCGAGGAGTTAAGTGAAAATATTTCTTCAAGAGTCCCACAACAAAGTGCTTTTGGTAGTCGCCTTTATGTAATTAGATATGTATCTCATGGAATTCGTCGTCATAAACGCCGTTCTATCAGTTTGTTAATTGGTGTCATGATTGGTGTTGCTCTCGTTAGCTCTGTCTTTGTATGGACTGAAACCGGGGCACGTGTTGCCATCGACGACTATTTTGCCAGTATGCCCTTTCACTATTATTGCATACAACGTGCTAATCCGCCTAATGATGATCCTCGAGCAATTTTCCCAGTAAAAGAATTCGTAGATACTCAAGTAACGACACAGGCGTCTAATATTGTATATAGTTCATATGCCTTGATTGAAATAAATCAGCGGAATCCCGATGACATGTATCTCCCGTACCCCTATTTGAGGGGTATTAAGGATTGCCAAGTCATCTTCACTGATAACAATTTTCTAGAACGTGCTGAACGGTCTTTTCGGATAATTGAAGGACAATTTCGAGTGTCCCCGGGATCTGTTCTTCTTAGTCAACGTGTGATTGACGATTTGGATCGAGTAATGGGATTGCAGGTTTCGGTGGGAAGCGTAATTGATGTGTCGATTGCACGCAATTATCGGTCAATTAACAATATTGGTTCTATTGATGGTTACAATATCAACGGATTACGTGTTGCTGGAATATATGAAGCCATAGTTGGTTTAGAGCCGATTTTTGACGCTTTTCCATTAGAAATCCGTAACAACTGGGGCAGTTATCGTGGGGAAGAACCTGTCTTCGGTTGGTTTGATAGTATTATCATCTCCAATAATGCACTTAGCGCTGACATCTATGAACAAATATCGCTACAAGTTATGTTTCCTCGATTACTGGTAGAAGTTAATGCAGCTCCTCTATATTTTATGCCAATGGAAGAAATAATTGCGATTTTAGAACGTTTATTCACAGACATACAATTACATCACAACGTTAACATTGGTGGTCGTGATCAACTCCTCTTTTTACAATATTACATAACATCATTCTATGAAAGGCAAACAATGATAATCATACTTTTACCCATGATAATCTTATCCATCCTTTTGACAACCTTTACTACGTCGCTTTTTCTTTCGAATCGTCGCGCAGAATTGGCAATTTTACGGTCTCGTGGAGCAAGTTATCAACAACTCTACTCCATTCTCATGTTCGAATTTCTTCTTCTCGCTATCATTGCTGTTGTATTTGGAGGCTTCCTCGGCATATTACTCGGTTGTATGATTCCCTCTGCCTCTGCGTTTCTATTGTTTGATTTATCTCTTTTTATGCATCATCTTAGCTTAACTTCAATCAATCTAATGACCTGGGTTATTGCAGGATTTGCATGTATTTTACCCGCAGCAGTTTACACGTTGATAAATACACGATCCTTTCTGAAATCGGAACTATATTCAGAGCTTCAAGAAAATAATTCTCGTTGGAAAAGAAGTCCAAGACTACAAATAGCATATGCAGTTGGTATCATAGCAATCTCTTTGCCGTTATTTTATGCGGTTGTGACAATCCCCTTTTCTGTGGAAATCGCTCTCCTCTTCTTTCTTCTCATCGTTGGATTTTGGATACTCCTAGCTGATGCTATTGCTCGAATAATTCGACCAGGGATGGCGGGTGTTTCGAAATTATTTACCCCAATCATTGGCCAAAAAAGCCAAATCTTTGCGAAGGGCGTAAGAATACGCCGAACTCGTGTGGTCCCCTTACTGATGATTTTACTTCTAACTTTCTCAATAACGATTTTTTCAGCTGTCGAAGCACAAACTTATCACACTCATCTTAACCAACAAATTAGTTACTATGTAGGCGGCGACATTCGCATCTTCTCTAGCCCGGTTCCAGCCACACAAGTAAATCAAATCGCCTCTCTTTCCTCAATCGATACTGCTACAGCTTTTATAGAGCTCCCTGTTGAAGTTGGACAATCAGATTTTCGGCTTCTTGGTGTAGATCCTTCAGCGTATGCACAGGTAGGAAACTGGGACGAATCAAGCATGGTAGGTGAAAGCTATCAAACGGTTCTTGCTCGATTGGATGCAAACACAAATGGAATTATCTTACCTGAGCACCTCGCCTTACGTTATAATAAAAGAGTTGGTCAAACCATCAACCTTCGCGTATACGATCAATATACCTTTGAAATCGAAGGAAAGAATTTCGATATTGTCGGAATTATTCGAACAGCTCCCGGGTTAGGTTACGCGAATCCATCCGATCCCCATGCTTCGGTGTCACCAAATCCTGGGTTCGGGTTCCAAATGGACGATTCCTTTGCTTTGTGTCATCAACATTATATGCTTGTAGAAATTCCTTCTCGCTGGCCTTATGCCTCTGTGGATTCAACCCAGTTTTTCCTTGCTAATATTAACCCATCTTCCGATATTGAAACAGCTCAAAATGCGGTAGAGTCCATAAACTTCGTTTATACCACTTGGTCACCGTATACATTTGATCTAGCCAGTGTCTACACTGAAGGTTACCTGTTTTCCCAAGGAATCATTAGCCTCCTTTCGGTAGGATTCCTTGCATCTCTAGCAATAAGTATTGTTGCACTCACGGTTTTTGTAAGCACTATTGTATCACAACGGAAAACAGAATTTGCTATCATGCGTGCTCTTGGAGGGACGCGTCGCGATATCACGGTAATAGTCCTGGTAGAGTTTGTAAGCCTTATTATGCTAGCATTTCTCTTTAGCTTAATAGTCGGTAGCGCATTCTCCTGGATTCTCATGTTTGTTATAATCAGACTCTTCCCTCAACCTTTCATTGTTCCTTTCACAATCATCTATCCCCTCAGTCTCTTGCTTTCAGTATTAGGGTTAGTCACCCTGGGATTATTAACAGGGGCTTATCTCCCAGCCCGACGGGCAGGACAAGTTCAAGTTAATATTCTTCTTCGCAACCTTTAGTCAACACAATAAATACGAGCAGATAATTCCTTGCTAGTTAATTGAAAAGTGCGAAGACTTAAGGCAAAAGCTGGTAGATACCTCAAAGATTTGGTGGGTCCCGATGAGCGATACTCTAAGTTATGATACACTCGTTGCCGAAAGACACCAATATCTACAACCTCTCATTGCAGCAGAGGATCATATTATTGGGTATATCTACCCGCATACCCCTCTTGAGCTATTCTTCGCTCATCAACTAATCCCCACACTACTATGGGCTGAACCCAAGATTCCAGGTGCCTACGAAGCAAGTCTTCAAACATTTTGCTGTGCGTATTCACGTAACCTTTTCAGCCAACGAGCCAAGAATCAATTAACCAATCTAACAGCAATAGTCTTTCCGGGTGGCACCTGTGACTCATTGCAGAATCTTGGAGATGTTTGGCAGGCACGATTTCCCGAAGATACCCTGCTTCGTCTGACATACCCAGTAGCACAAGACGAAGCAGCATTGACCTATTTGACTGAAGAGCTCCAGAACTTAAGCAACTATATCGAAGTAACATTGGGTCACAAATTTTCGGTGGAAAAATACAATGAAGCTGTTGCTCTCATAGCTGAATTCCGTGCCGCCACCCAATTTATTACTGCAGCTCGTTTAATCAAACCCGAATGTCTCTCATACACTAAATACACCAAATTAATCCGTCAATTTCTAACGGTTCCCGGTCCTCAAGCTTTACAATTAATTGAACAAACCGCGATTGAAGTTCAAAGTGAATTACGGCAGGAACAACTTATTCCTTCAGTTGAAGCACTTCGATACGGTTTATTACAAAACACCTTTGATGACCTCACAATTCCGCTCAGTAAACAAGGTCCCCGTATTATGGTGATAGGTGGAATGATTGACCCAGAGGGGATTGCTGTGCTATTTGAAAACGCGAAAACAAGCGCTGATATTGAATCCGTTGAAATAGTAATGGATCTTCTGTCGTTTACTTATCGAACGGTCTTCACTTCTTCACCAAGCCTTCAGGGAAATCCCTTTCAAGAACTTGCCCAAAGCATTCTTTCTGCCCCTGCTGAACCTACTCAGGAAGGATTACCCAATAGATTGCAGTTCCTACGACATGTCTTTGACCAATTCAAAATCGATGGATTAATTATATGCGAGCAATCATTTTGTGATCCAGACCAGTTTGAAGTGCCTGACATGCTAAAACTCGCTGAGAAGAAGAAGATTTTCACTGTTCGCTTACCATTGGATCCTGAATTTTCTGATCAAGCTCGTATCGAAGGACGGTTACAAAGTTTTCTTGAAACCTTGACTGCAAGACGATAAGGAATGGTGTGAAAGAATGTCTCCTGAAACTTCTCCAGCTCCTTCCGAGGAAAGAGAAAAAGCCTATCGAAAGCTCTACACCAGTAAGCTTCTTCGTGAAACCATGACCCTCCATATCTTAAGTACCAAGACTGCCTCTCAAGAAGGACGTCTAGTGTGGGTAACATCCGGATTCCCTGTTGAAATACCCGTTGCCTTCAACACTGTTGCTGCCTATCCAGAACAATACGGTGCCATTGTTGGATCAGAAAAATGCGGACCACTTCTTTGTGGGTTTGCTGAAGAACTTGGCTTCTCCCAAGAACTCTGTTCTTATGCTCGCTCTAGCATTGGCTCCGTTCAACAACCAGAACAAAGCCCACTCACTGGACTCCCAAAACCCCAAGCGCTTCTTGCCTGCAACAATATTTGTGGAACCGTGCTTCCATGGTATGAAGCCGTATCTGAAATGACTGGTGCTCCTGTGTATCTTGTTGATACACCACCCCTTGAAGGTGAACAACCTCCTCACCATCTAGCCTATGTAAAATCCAATCTCAACGGGTTAATCGAATTCATGAGTCAAACCTTTAACCACGAATACGATGAAAAACAGCTCCTCCAAGTTGCTAAACTTTCAAATGATGCTGTCAATCTTTGGACAAAGGCATTGGAGGCTTGCAAGAACAAACCGTCACCCCTTAACTGCGCGGATCGTTTTATTTCCATGGCCCCTATCGTTTCCTTACGTGGAACCCAGCAAGCTATTAACTTCTATGAGACTTTTTTCGCAGAGGTAGAAGAACGAGTCAAGCAAGGCATCGGAGCCATTCGTGAAGAACGGGTAAGACTACTTTGGGATAACATCCCGCCCTGGTTCACCATCTACGACTTCTTCAACACACTCGCAAAACAAGGCGTTGTTTTCCCCGCCGATTCTTACACTCACGCTTGGTCAGCCGCTATCCCTCGTGGAGAAATAATAGAAAGCATCGCAAAGGTCTATAGTAATGTCTATCTCAATAAAGGTCTATCCGCCAAAATCGACAAGATGTGTTCACTCATTAAGGATTACGACCTCGATGGATTTGTCCTCTTCTCCGTTCGCTCCTGCAAACGCTATTCCATAGGACAAATGGTTACCAAAGAGGAAATCACACGTCGAACCGGAGTCCCAGGTGTCATTATCGAAGGTGATATGGTCGATAGCCAACAATATAATGAAGCTCAAGCCAAAACCCGCATAGAAGCTCTCATAGAAATGATCGTGTAAGATGTGATGGTGTGCCCTCTCAACCTTCCCATGGCATTGGAATCGACATCGGTTCAACAACCACTAAGGCTATCCTCATTAACACTGAAGGGACCATTATCGCCAAGTTCTTAATCGCCACGGGAGCATCTGCGCAAAAATCTGCTGAACGATGTCTAGACGAGTTAAAAGTTCAATCCCAACAAGACCTTTCAAAGATTCCCGCGATAAGTACTGGTTATGGGCGCCGTCAAGCTCTAAACGCTACCAAATCAGTAACAGAAATCACGTGTCATAGTATTGGCGTTCACTCTCAGAACCCGGAGATCCGAACTCTTATTGATGTAGGAGGACAAGATTCCAAGGTCATTCGCATCGGCTCCGATGGACGTCCCACCGACTTCGAATTAAATGATAAATGCAGCGCAGGTACCGGGCGATTTTTAGAAGTTATGGCTCAAGTACTGGAAACCTCTATTGAAGACCTAGGAACTCTTGCTTTGCAAGCTAAGGTGCCATCCATCATCAGTAGTACTTGCACGGTTTTTGCCGAAAGCGAAGTTATTGGTCGAATTGGGGCTGGTGACAACCCCGCGAATATTGCTGCGGGTGTACACAAGGCTATGGCTGCAAAAATTGCTACCTTATCTCATCGAGTAGGAGTCAGGAAACCTATTGCTATCACAGGTGGCGTGGCACTCAATCCAGGGTTCCGTTTTTATCTGGGTAAACAACTCGATGCTGATCTCTGGGTGCCTGAAGGCCCTCAATACACAGGCGCACTAGGCGCTGCCATTCTTGCCATGAATACCAGAGAATGAGTAACAGTTTTGGGAATGAATTACCAACCATCTCCAAACGTAAAGTAAGTGAAGACCATGCCTCTTTTCAGTTACCAAGGAAATATACCAGTTATCGCCAAGGACGCATACATCTCTCCACGTGCATCCATCATCGGTCAAGCTACTATTGGTGCGCGAAGCAGCGTATGGGA
>JABXGY010000007.1 GCA_016550395.1 archaeon
ACACCAGCCCCACGAAGGAGGACAATATTAGCTTCAAGTAGACCTGCCTTCTTGCGTTTTGCATTGACAGGACTTTTGGCTAGGGTTTGGGAGATTTCATAAGTGATTGAGTTGACGATTTGGGCTGTCGTTTTGGCTTCAGGAGTGTCGTCTAGGGCCATCGAGATGAGTACGGAGTCTGCATGACCATGGGGATCTGTATCTGAAATCGCGGGGGATAGTCCGTCGCCGCGTAGTACTACCACACAGCGATGTTCAACTGTATGACCTACAATCACCTTTATCTTCGGATAGTTGGGCACCTTAAGTCCGTTGATGAGCTTCGCTAATTGTTTGCCTTCTGGAAGGTTGCGTCCAGCTCGACGGTCGATGACATTGAAGGTCTCATCCTTTGCTTTCTTCATTGTGGCGAAATTTCCTCGAAACGCCACGTCCGTCGGTTCAAGATCTAATCCGGCTCCCAGAGCTTCGAAGGGACCCCGCCCAGTGTAACAGTCTCGTGCATCATATCCGAATAGTGAAAGATGCCCAGTATCACTTCCTGGAGGAATTCCTGGCGAGAGAATGTGTAGTAACCCCGTAGCACCTTTAGTAGCCAGTCTATTTAGCGCAGGTTTCTTGGCAGTTTCAAGAGGAGTTTTTCCTTTGAGTGCTGCGATTGGGCGATCACCGATGCCATCACTGATAATAAGAATGGCTTTTTCCGAGGTGAAGGTAGGCATGGTAGTGTCTTGCTCCTGTGTGCAGGTGTCTCTTCAAGAGATAAAAACCTACTCCCCTCACCGAAACAGCAAAAAAGCGGGAACGTTACAAAGATGGACGCTGATTAGTTTGCCGAGGTGGCGGAGTGGCCACGCGACAGCCTGCAGAGCTGTTCTATGTGGGTTCAAATCCCACCCTCGGCTCCACTATTTTAGATATATTCTCAAATGGAGAACATATCAACTACATATGATATTGTTGAGATTTGATTCTGCAATATCATGCAGCTGATTTGTCAGGAGCTGCCATTGATGGAAGCTGGATCGGTTTGAACAAACCTTTCATACGTAATTGGTAGATTCCCATGAGGGCTTCGAGTTTGTCAGTTTTCGCTGCAGCAAGGTATGTGCTCAGTATTTGACCCAGAAAGATGTATTCTCGATCTTTTGTTAACTCTTTGGAGAGTACATAGATGTCTGACTCAATTGAACTTAATTGGACCCCCCGTGGTTTGCGGGGTGCAACCGTGTGTGGGTGACGAAGTGAGATGAGGAAGACTTCTTCGACAAGGTCAGATGCGCTATTGAATTGGTCAACGCGACCTTCCCAGTGTTCAAAGTCAGTGTGGTAACGCTTTTCAAAGGCAGCGGTGAAGGCTTCAAGTCGTTCCCGGAGTTGATCGCTTGGAGTGCCGCTGAGAACAAGGGCATTACGTACGAATTGTCCGTCATGAATTAGAATCCGGAAGCCTTCGTAGGTGAGTTCACGAAGTGTGGTCGCTTCGTCTTTATTACCCTCGGCAAGTCCTGGACTATCAGCAAGGTCGTGTCCGAATGTTGAAATTGCCTGCAAAAAGCCTGCGACCAAAGTGGCATCTTGACTTTCCTCAGCGAAGGGATCAAAGACACAGATTCCGCTTTCTTTGTGGAGAACTAGAAGCCGGTTCAGATTGGCAACATCACTAAAAGTATCAGCAATCGCTTGGTATTTCGCTAATTTTCTTAGCCGTTTGGGAATCATGACTTTTTGCCGGTATAAAAGCGAAGAGCTGATGATTATGATAAGTATGACGATTATGAAAGGAAGCAATGAGAGCATAGTGGTTATGGGGTGAACAAACTGAAACGAGTTGTCTATGCCACTGATTTCGTTAAGCGAGACACCATCTAATCCCCAGTAATCTTCTGCGCCATCGATGGTAACGAAGATAGTATAGTAATCATCATGATTAATTTCAATCTGAAATGTTGCTGATCCAGTTTCGTCGAGATATTGAGAGCTTTGGGGGAGGTAACCTAATGTGCCACGTGCTTCTAGGGTGACCTTTGTACCAGCAGGCAGATAATTTGATTCTTGAAGTACATCGGATTTGGAAGAGGGGGCACCATTGTTTGTAAAGAATTGTATTCTAATGTACATTGTGCCATAAAGTTGGGGCATAGTGCTACTGATGATGGTACATTGTATGCTACCCTTTGGAAGGATTGTGAGAACGCCACTAATTGTAGATGATTGATAATCCGTGGCACTCGCATAAATTGTCACATTGTGATCTCCTGGCGGCATATTTGTTGTCGATAGGGAAGTGATTTCATACAAACCCAATCCTGGCGTAGCTAGATCCAGAGAAATGTTACCCAGATAAGGAATGTAGACAGTGACATTACCATGACTAACGTCCTCGCCAGTTAAACTGTCCCTAAGTACTACACGTAAGGGGATTAGGTATGTCCAGTTCGGGTAGAGGGGAGGTGGTGGATTGGGTACATCGATGAAAGACGGTCGAGCCTGAGGGTGAACATGAATCCACTCAGAATACCCTAGTTCGTAACCTGCTTTTTCGAGAAAGATTTGGATTATTGGAGTGTCGCCTACATGGAAGCTAACTCCACGAATGGGTGTCATATCAATTGTGATATTATAGTACCCAGGTGGTCCACCTTGATCATGCAGATTTTCCCAAGCCAGAATTTTTGTAAGACCTAACCATGCTAGTATTGGGGTTAGCGTTACGTCGTATATAGGGGTGTTATTTCGTCCATAAACCCGGACTGTAAATTCTAGACCTGTTTGATTTATGTAAGGGTCAGGAGAGGTTCGCCATTGGTGGGCAATTGGATCCCATTCAACGCCTCGTCCCTTTAGAAAACTGATTTGTAATATCAGCGCTTGGATCACAGTAAAGTTGGTTGAGTAAGAATGACCTGGATAGGGTGATTCG
>JABXGY010000242.1 GCA_016550395.1 archaeon
AAATCCCGAATTCGTTTTTTCGCTACAACATCTAGGCCCACTGTGGGTTCATCCAGGAATATCACTTTGGGTTGATGTAATAAGGCTGCAATGACTTCACATCGCATTCGTTCGCCTAAGGAGAGACGTCGTGGAGCGGTTGGTAGATGATCTTTTATTTCAAGGATTTCTGTGAATTCTTTGAGTCGTTCTTCGAAGACGGGTTTCGGAATGTTGTACATTTTCTGATATAGCTTCAGGCTTTCATGGACAGGGACATGTGTCCACAAGAGGCTGCGTTGTCCGAAGACAACTCCGTATTGCATGGCACAGTCGATTCTATTGTGATAAGGGTCTGCATTGAAAAGGCGTACTTGACCCGAGGTAGGGTGTAAGATGCCACTGAGTAGTTTGACGGTGGTGGATTTCCCTGCCCCATTCGGCCCGAGCAGAGCTACACATTCACCTGGATGAATTTTGAAGCTCACACCGTCTAAGGCTCGGATCTTTTGCTTCTCACGTTTGAGAAATCCGACAAAGCGGTGAAGAGTGCCTTTTCTCGGGCGTTGGAGGGGTTTCGTATAGATTCTGACAACATTGGAGAGTTCTGCTATTGGCTCTTGGTTAAGGGACATGGCTACGCCTCCTATGTTTTAGTCCGTGGTAACCAACATTAGTATAAAAACTTTACTAAAAGAATTAGTAATTAATTAATATAAATCGAACTCACCCAATCGCAATCAACTACGATTCTCCGTCCAGTCTATACACCCTATTTTCCATCCAAAAGAGTGATTTCGAAAAAGATTCGCCAATCTCACTATCCACATGGCGAAAAGGCCTATGTATCCCGAATGTTCATCCTCACCGGATACGCCTCAAGACCGAGTTCAACCTTCTGAATTAAAAATGTTTCCTTTCAAAGACTAAACTCGTCGCTGGCATACACCTATTGTTTGGGTTGCGTGAAGTGTAAATCCTAACCGCTTGTAAATGCGAAGAGCAGCATGGTTATCCGATTCAACCATGAGAGTAACGTGTCGATAGTTCTTGAAGAGATCATCAATTACTCCACATAAGACACTGGTACCGTAGCCCAGTCCTTGGTAATTAGGTTTTGTTACAAGATTGCCAATTACGGAGACTCCTGGCTTTTTTTGATAGACACCAATCGTGCCACAGATGGATACCAATTTTGATTCAGCTCGAATACCATGAAATGGACCAATTTCAAGTTGTATAGGATTCCAGGCACCCGCATTGGTCGTTAGGAAGAAATCATTCATTTCATCAAGATTCGCTAGACTAAGACGTTCAGTGGAGTGAATTTCGGGTCTTTGATACTGATCCTCAGTAAGGTGCATTAGGAGAAATTCTCCTACCGTTAGAAATTGGTAATATTCCTTAACAAGCTCCAGGTGATGTTGTGGAATGATGGCAAAAATTGCGGAGTATGGAAGACTGGAAGCTAGCTCTTTAACAGCGTCATGGTTCCCTCGGGTAAAGAAACTATACATACCCCGTCCTCCTTTGAAAACGATTAGACAACCAACAAGTCGATTCTTTTCATGGGCAGTAAACCATTCACATTGATTCCAGGCTAGGGTTAGATCATACAGAGGTAGACCATTAAATGGAAGATCTTTCCTGAGGAAGTCTTCGACTTCTTTTGAGGATTTCAATAGTGGTTGAACTTTCAATGGCATGGTCTATCTCATCGCATAACAGCTATTCTAGTATCCCTCAAGGATTGAATATTATTCTTGGCATCTAGGAGAGTTGAAATTCACCATTTCGTGCAAGCACGACTACACTGATATCGGAAGTTGCTTCAACCTTCTTTTTGAATGCGTCCGGTGTTTGCCCAAATTTTCCGTCCCAGTGATGATGGGGAATCACTACTTTCGGATTAATCGCAATAGCTGCTTCAGTCCCATCTTCGACTTCCATTGTGTATGTACCACCAATAGGTAATAAGGCAACATCAATCGAGCCAAGTTGTTTCATTTCTTCTATGAAATCTGTGTCTCCAGCATGGTAGAT
>JABXGY010000243.1 GCA_016550395.1 archaeon
AATGTCAAACCGAAACCAGTGTTTACAGCAAGAGTTCCCTAGCCACCAACACATCACCGTGATCGAACCACATGGCAAAATATTCGATCTCCGGTTGCGCGAACTATGGGAATACAAAGACCTAATTTTACTATTCGTTCGACGAGACTTCGTAGCGCAGTATAAGCAGACCATTCTTGGTCCTGCATGGCATCTCATTCAGCCACTGCTAACGACTCTAATGTTCACAATCGTATTCGGCAAGATAGCTGGCCTGTCGACCGATGGTGCACCACCTTTCTTATTTTACATGGCAGGCACAGTGATCTGGGGCTATTTCTCCAGTGTTCTAACAGCTACTTCTAGCACGTTTACCTCTAATGCTGGCATTTTTGCCAAAGTATACTTCCCCAGGTTGGCAGTTCCCGTATCCGTGTTAATTTCGCGATTGATTGCGTTTGCCATCCAGTTCATGCTCTTTCTGGTAATCCTCACTTACTATAGTTGGCATATCGACAGCGTGGCGCCCAATTCCTTGATGCTTCTTACTCCGATGTTACTATTGATGATGGCAGCCATTGGCTTAGGCATCGGCATCATCATATCTTCAATGACTACACGTTACCGCGACCTGGCAGTGCTCGTAGGATTTGGTGTAAATTTGCTAATGTACGCGACACCTATTATCTACCCCTTATCTAGTCTTCCGCAGAAGTGGCAATTTTGGGCGGCATTAAACCCAATCGCTCCCATCGTCGAGACATTTCGTTATGCCTACTTAGGTCAGGGCACCTTGAATCTTACGATGCTGGCACTGAGTGGCGGCATAATTGTTTTAATTCTTTTCTTGGGCACTGTAATGTTCAACTCAGTAGAACGCACCTTTATGGATACGGTCTAGGAGGTAGTAGATGTCCAACACCGTCATAAAGGTAGAAAACCTATCCAAATATTATCGATTGGGTTTGATCGGCAGCGGTACCATCAGGGAGGACTTAGACCGTTGGATAGCGAAGCTACAAGGTAAGCCTGACCCGTTACTCTCAATCGACCAAGTCGACCACGGCAACCGCAAAGGCGATCAAATCTGGGCCCTTAAAAACATCAATTTTGAAGTAAAACGAGGTGAAATCCTAGGCATCATCGGTAGAAACGGAGCGGGAAAAAGCACTCTTCTAAAAGTGCTTTCCAGAATCACTGCACCAACAACAGGCCGTATTACGATCAAAGGGCGGGTAGGCAGTTTGTTGGAAGTGGGCACCGGTTTTCACCCAGAGTTGACTGGTCGTGAGAATATTTACCTGAACGGCACCATTCTAGGTATGAAAAAGGTTGAAGTGAGCCATAAGTTGGATGATATCGTGGAGTTTGCCGAAATGAGTGAGTTCATAGATACACCTGCAAAACGATATTCATCTGGAATGAGAGTGCGGTTGGCATTTGCGGTGGCTGCTTACCTAGAGCCTGAAATTTTGATAATTGATGAAGTGTTAGCTGTTGGGGACGCCGAATTTCAGAAAAAGTGCCTCGGTAAAATGAAAGATGTTTCGCGCCAGGGCCGAACCGTACTTTTCGTTAGTCATAATATGGGATCGATCTCAAGGCTATGTACCAGGGCGATTTCGATAAATCGCGGAGAAATTTGTGACGAAGGCACACCCTCTGATGTTGTAGGCAAATATCTAAGTTTTGACTTACAGAACATGGGTGAAAAGATCAATATGAGGTCTTTTGCTAACGGCAATAGATTAATTGATGTTCAGATTCGAAATGGGTCTGATGAAAAAGTAAATACTTTCGATTTTGGGCAGAATGCTTTTGTTTTCATTGAGTACTCATTAACCGGAAATAAAGCTCGCCGTGCTCTAGCTGTGAGAGTAAGTGACATGTTTGGTAACGATTTATTTACAAGCTGGGATAAAGACTGGTTTCAAGAAAAGCCCCAAAGTGGACTGCTCAAGTGTAAATTACCGGCTAGCTTTCTACGGCCAGGAAACTATAAACTAAAAGTAATGCTGCATGAGCTAACAAACCAATCGCCAAGAATACTTGGTCATGTCGATAAGCTGTTTTCAATCACAGATCTGAATTTTACATTTAATCCAACTCGTGCTGGTTTGGTTGCCCCTGTCTTGGAGTGGAGCACAGTAGAAGCTAAAAACCTCTCTACCAGAAATTCAAGACCATGAGCCCCATTTTTATTCTCGGCGCTCATAAATCCGGTACGTCACTACTTCGGTCGCTTCTGGATGGACATCAAAATCTAGCTGTAATTCCATTTGAAACACACATCGCGAAACACCTTGGTGGGTGGGTTGACTATCCGTATCAGCACAATTTTCCAGAAAGCTTCGATTTGGAAAAATTCAAGGCATCTACAATTAACTGGATACATGAAGTTAACCTAAATAAAGACCCCTATTCTGACAAAGATTTGTCATTGCAATTAAATGAGTCTCTATTTCAATCCATGATTAACAAAATAAGCAGCAACAAAAAAAGCGAGATTGTTGAGGAATACCTTCGTGCGGCTTATGCGTCTTCAAATAGTTTGGTTGGGAACAAAGAAATTGTCGAAAAGTCAGTGGAAAATCACGAATATGCGATTGACCTAAAACAGATCTTTCCCGCTGCACGGTTCATACATATTGTGAGAAATCCTTATGCGAACATTCTTTCATTAAGAAAGCACAAAGGGGGTAATGGTTACCCAGCTCTGGAACCGATTGTCAGTGCAATAAAATCTTCTTTTTATTACCTATATAGAAACCGGGACGTATTAAGAGAGTACTTCATAATTCGATACGAAGACCTTGTTTGTAATCCACGCAAAGTTATGAGTGGATTATGTAAAAAACTTAACATCAGCTTCAATGACGGGTTATTAAACCCAACCTCAGCGGGAAGGCTATGGGAAGGAAACAGCGTCACAAACAAAAAGTTTAAGTCAATTTCTCAGGAAAGAATTGATTTCGACATTAATCAACTAGCAGCGATTGAAATAGAACTGATTAATAAATACGTTGGACCTGTTCTCAGTGCCTTCAATTATGAGCATTTGTCCGCAACTGGAACAGTTTATGCAATCAATAAGAGTGAGTCCCCGCGAACATATCTGAGGAATCGGTGTTTACTGAATAGACAGTTCATCACTTGATTTATATCTCCCTTGTTATTAGTAATTACCCCTCCCTTGTTATTAGTAATTACCCATGAAATTAAGTAAACCATTTTTCAGTTTGTAATCAGGCAATTCAATGAAGTAGTGACAGGCTTGACAAAACAAGTATTGAAGCACATCGTAAATGAAGATCTCATGGAATTAGGAAATTAAACTTGAGCAAACTACTCTTTGCCATCCCTGATTGGAAAGTACCCTCCCAAGTTTGGGCACAGAGGATGATCGAGATTCTTCAAGACCATATTGTTCTAATTGCAGCATACAACGCTGAAGATAGTTGGAATAACAAAATTCCAGCATTCAATTTAGGGCCAACTACCGATCGAAGGCGAATCTGGATAAGGGCGATTGATAAAATATTAAATAGATCTTCAGAAAAGAGAGAAACCACTAGGGCTCTGCTTACTCAGTGCCGTTTACTGGGAGTAGATAAAGTTCTATTCAATTTTGCAACGATGCCATTGGAGATGGGAGAGTTCACTAAAAGGTGCAATGCTGAAATATTTGTGCATTGTCATGGGTTTGATGTCGCTTTTGATGGAAGAGTAGATACGTGGCCGCACCATCGTATTCATGATGATAGGTACAAAGCTAATCTTTTAGAATTGTCAAAAAGAGCCACTTTTATTTCAAACTCAAATTTTACCACTGCTAATCTAGTCTCCATTGGTATACCGGCCAGTAAGATTCAACAAAAATATTTTGGCGTCGCGTGTAGCGACAAATTTACACCGCATGAAGAAACTAAACGCTTGGTTATATTGCAACTAGGTCGTTTGGTTGACTTAAAGGGTCCAGACATGACAATCCGCGCATTTGAACATGCAAGGACAAAAGGACTGGATGCGGAACTCATATTGGCTGGAGACGGCCCTTTAATGGTTACATGTGAATTGCTTAAAAGAAGATCGGCTTATGCAGATGATATTAAGATTATGGGGCCCGTAGGTAGAGCCAAAGCGGCTGAATTAATTTCTTGTGCCGATATATTTACAACTCACCTGAACAAGGGCTTGTTGACAAATCGAGAGGAGGCTTTTGGCGTGGTATTCATAGAAGCCATGGCTGCTGGATTACCAATTGTTGCTGGAAAATCAGGTGCTATTAATGAAACTGTAGTTGATGGGAAAACAGGATTATTGTTCGAGCCAGGAGATTTAGATTCCCAAGCAGCAGCATTCATCAGGCTTGGAAATGATATGAATATGCGAAATTGGATGGGAAAAAATGCGTGGCGCTTAGCCAGAGAGCGATTCTCTATAGATATGGAGAAAAATGAGCTATGGAGAATTCTAAATTTAAGAATGATTTGATTATGTTGGTATCTTGAGAGGGGCGGACGATCAATTTTGCGCTAGTTGACCAACCGAAACTTAGTCGAACACAGGGAAAGGTCATTGCCAGTTACCGTCAAATTAAGTGCTTTAAAAATGAATACCGGGTGAGCACTATGCTTGATGTTCTCTATTCCAGTTCGTATCCCAGCTTAATTAAATGCTGATTAAATGCTAATTTGCAAACTTCTTTTTCTGAATCATCCAGTTCGGTTTTCCAACGCTGAGTAGTTCCCTTATTGAAGTTCAGTGATCTGTGCTTGATCTTGTCCCTCTCATTTATGATATCTTCAATAATAGAGTCCTCAACTTTCCACCCAAGAAAGGAAACCACTTCTTTTAGAGTATTATGTGTGTCAGCCATTAGGCTTTCATATCTCACACTTCGCACAAATCTCTTCCTAGTCCATAAATCTAGGTTCTCTACCATTTTTAAGGTTCTTGGGATCAAGTCGATTACATTTGTGCAATCGGCGAATGACCCTGAAGGGTCATTCCCTTCTCTGGTTCTTTTACCGTGATCTATCATTGACAAGATCATATCTCTCGGGTCACGATACGTCAGTGTCATTTTGACGTTTAAAGATTGACAAAACAGGTCTAGTTTTGCACTCGGAGCCCAGTGACATTTCACGACGCACGACCCATACCGTCTGTTTATACTGGCTAAATTCAATAGCACAGCCCAAGATGGGTACTCTATGTAGCGACCGTTGTATTTGTCCCTAAGGGTGTTTTGCCCGTTTGTTCTACCCAAAGAACTCAAAATATCTTCTTGGAAATTAGCGAGAAGAGTGCTTCCAGTTTTCGGTATCGAATTGCTTAAAATAATCACTAGTTACTATCCCAAGAGACTTAGCTCACCGGCAGAAACGCAGAGTTGGCCAGTTGCCACTCGGTGAAGCATCTTGTTAGTCTTAACGTCAATAAAAACCACCATGCATTATTCAATTCACCAATTGCTGTAATCTTAGCCAAGCTCATTTGCTATCAATCACAAACGTTTTTGCAGAGAAGACTTTGATAAGATATGAACCCCTAAACAAAACTGCATCTACTGTAAGCGCAATGACAGTGATTACTTTAATCTTTCACTTTCTTCTGAAATGAGTGGTTATTATCTCAAGTTTTAGAATTGAATACATATTGCACCTGTTAATAAGATAAGATTTGTGCTTTGAAAATCGTTTATACAAATATTGTCTATGATCCCAATGTAAGTTACGGTGGGAATGCACATGTATTCCAGTTCATTCGACATGCACGAAAACAGGGGCACGAGGTATGGACTTGGCCAGATGTAAAGCATCCAGATTGTCGACGGCTTCCTGAAGGCCGCTTAGCCAAGCTGCCCGTTTTGCGTAACTGTGATGCTTTTATATTCAGAATCGAAGATTCCGCGCCTGAGCGCATTTATATGATGGATCGTATCACAAGGCTTGCGCTGGGCTCGCCGAAATTTGTGTGGGAGTTCAATACCGTGCCGGAATATGGCCTTCTACGCGGCAAGACCCAAAGAGACGTAGACAATGAAATCCAGAAGCTTGGTAAATACGCTCATACGTGCGATCTGGCCATATGTGTATCTGACAAGCTCACGGAGTATGTGCGAAACACCATTAATGTTAAGAATGCAGTTACAGTTCAGAACGGGTCTGATACGGACATATTTCGACCAGATGCTCCAGTGGTTTCGCGAGCAAAGTACTTTGCCCAATATCTCAATGTGATTTGGATTGGAAGCGCATTTCTAGATTGGGTCGATTTTAACCTCGTCCAAATGGCTGCGAAACTGGTGTGGGAAAGTGAGTTCCGTGACAAAATCATGTTCCATGTGGTCGGTCAGGGAATGCCGTCCATGCGTCAAATGTCACCAAACATTCATTACCATGGTGCTGAGTTATACGAGAATTTGCCAGGTTGGCTGGCAGCTATGGACGTTGGCCTAGTATTGTATAAACCAGGCGAATCAGATTATTGTTCACCATTGAAATTGTATGATTATTTAGCAAGCGAACTCGCGGTCGTCGCTACCCCGCAACCACAAACTGCAGCAGTATTAACTGAGTTGGGCCAAGAGTCCTCGATTGTGAAACCGGGTGATGCTAGAGGCCTGGTTAAATTGTTGGAAATGTTTTTGGAAAAACCTAGTCTACTTGAAAAGTACAAAAAAGCATCAAGAGCAATAGCCATAGAAAAGTACAACTGGTCAAATACAGTAAAAATTGCATTTGATGCGATTAGTCGAGTTTGACAAAGAAATCTTTTGTTTTAAGGCAGTCACAATAACAAAACTGCATTGATAATCGAAGACAACATACGGCAATT
The DNA here is from genome assembly GCA_016550395.1 of archaeon. Lineage (GTDB taxonomy): Archaea > Asgardarchaeota > Hermodarchaeia > Hermodarchaeales > Hermodarchaeaceae > Hermodarchaeum. The sequence goes on from JABXGY010000243.1 coordinate 6,823, forward strand.
GGCTTTGTCTATATTTGAAAAGAACCAAGCATATTATTGGATAAAATTTCAATAAAAGAACGAGCAAGATTGAATGCTAATTAGTTCGGATTCGAGAGTTCATCTCTACTGAATCAGGCGTGAGGGGCCCCGCGATTTCTGATCCACTTTGAGTGTTAGTTTCTGGCAGGATAACAGCATTTGGAATGGAAGATGCCATGAAACGAAAGCGCTACTCAACGGAGCAAATAGTTGCTGCACTGAAGCAACATGAACTGGGTATGCCAGTGACCGAGATCGTTCGGGAGCTGGGCATTGCCGAGCAGACTTTTTACCGCTGGAAACGAAAATACTCTGGGCTTGAGCCTGACCAGGCCCGCGAGCTAAACCAGCTGCGGGAGGAGAACGCCCGACTCATGAAGTTGGTGGCTGATTTAAGTTTGGATAAGGCGATGCTGAGT
>JABXGY010000244.1 GCA_016550395.1 archaeon
GCCACATCCGGATCCAAATTGTTTTGGAGCATGCGAAGGATAGCTTCGATTTGCCAATTCTTACAGTGTAATTTGGTGCCACGGTAGGCTTGAATCGGTTCACGTTTCATTAGACTCCATCCTAATCCACAAATACAAACTGAGTTTTATCATTGAGGTTCTTAAGTGGTTTTCTGTAACACAGTTACCATTAATCTCCAAGCTCTTAGGGCACATGTATAATTGCTTATATCCCTGTTTTAGAATAGCCTTCTTAACTTGGAGGCGGTGTTACCATGTTTGAGGCATTCTTCTTTCAAATCACCGTGCTTATCCTCTTCATTATATTCATGGCGATTCGCGGTTATTATGGTCGTAAAGCTCAACCCCCTGGGCAGAAACGAACCCGAAAAGAACGATGGGCTGATCAAGTCAAACACGAAAGTAAATTGTTGGTAATTTTACGAATAGTGCTAGTCTATGCTATGATTGTGTTTATTATAATCTGGAGTCTGTTTCCCTTCCTGATACCTCCGGTCACTCAACTGGTTTTAGTCAATTTAGCTTGGATTCAATGGATAGGTGTGGTAATCTGTATAACAATGATATTTGGGATTACGTGGGTAGGCATCCATCTAGGTCGACAAGTCTCCGGAACCTTGGAAATTAAAGAAGGTCATACACTAATCACAAGTGGTCCATACAAATACATCCGCCATCCCATGTACCTGGTCTACTTCATCTTCAACCTCGGATTGTTCCTCATTTGCCTCAACATTATTCTCTTAGTCATTATTCTTCTTGGTCTGATTGTGGTTACATCTCGTATGCGCGTTGAGGAAGAGATGATGATTGAAAAATTTGGTGATGAATATCGAGAGTATATGGAGCACACAGGATGTCTCTTCCCTCCGATAAGACGGAAGAGAAGCGCGAAGAATAATACAGGAACGTAATTTAGTCTAAAAACAGCTCATTTGTTGGCATCGATTTGCTGTTGAAAACTGGCATTCAGACGTTTTACATATTCCTCTCGAGGGACAATCTCCCGGCTAATAGTCTTCTGAGTCTTGGAACTAATCATCCCCATTTGGACAAGTTCTTTACCTGCTTGTTTGATAGCGTCAAAGATATCCTCTACGGGTAATCCAATGCGTTTGAAACCCTCAAGTTGAGCACCTAGTGGACGAAGAATCGCACCAGCAAATTCCCCATTTAAATTTTTGCAGAATCCCTTCACATGATATAACAGTGGATCAAAATTATCCAGTTCAGTAAAACCAGAAACCGAGACCAACACAACCTTGATGGGTTTTCGGGCATGTAAGGGAGGATGGCGGCAGTGATCGTCGCGGATTTCAAAGAAAGGCTGCACCAACGGAATCGACCTGTCCAACACCGCTTTCATTGTACTCGTCATCCCATCCACAAAAACTGGTGTAGCAAGTACCAACACATCCGCCTTTTGCCACTTAGCTAACAGGTCTTCCATGTCATCTTTTTGAACACAAACACCTGGGGTTTTTACCCAACAAAGAAAACATCCCTGACAGGGTTTGATTTCAAGATCATAGACATAGAGGAGGTCAATCTTTGCCCCAGCCTCCTTGGCACCTTCTAGGAAGGTATTGAGTAAAATGGAGGTTCCACCCCGCGCTTTTCGAGGACTACTATTGAGGGCTAAAATCTTCATTTGTTTTTCCACCTATGAAAATAGTCTGAATAGTTCAAGCTTATAATCCCTAGCACTTCATAAAGAGTAATTGAGGTTTTACCTTATGTCATATTTCCGATTGTGGCGTTACTGGCTACTAGCCGTGAGTGTCTTCATTATCGCCTTTGGTACAATTATGGCATTACTGAATTCAACAGTAGTGTTCGCTTTTTTCAATGTTCAGATTAATCCGGTGTTTTGGGGAACTAATCCTGTCCCACCACCCGCACAGGCATTTCAAGCCTGGGTGTA
>JABXGY010000245.1 GCA_016550395.1 archaeon
AAGCAGAACGCGAAATTGTAGTACTTCTAGAACGCGTAGCTAAACAAGCAATGAAGGCTCACAAAGAACTCACAATCTCAATAAAAGCCCCTAAAAAAACCCGGAATTTACGGGTAATTGGAGGGCGATTGCTTCCCATGGTGTTCGATAATATCTTTCGCAACGCGGTTCAACATGCAGGTCCTCGACCAAAAATCAATGTCACAGTCACTCAAGACCAAAATTGGGTTAGCATTAGAATCATCGATAATGGTCCAGGCATACCGAAGAGAATTCAAGCTAAACTCTTCGAAAGGGGAGCTTCAACCACAGGGAGGGGGTTAGGTCTTAATCTCAGCAAACGCGTCCTCGAAGCCTACGGTGGTTCTATACAACTCGTCAAGTCGCCATCCAATAAAGGGGCGGCATTTCGAATACAGCTACAACTAGAAGAGCATTAGGTCGTTTCCTATTCTACATTGAAAAAACGACGCTTTGTTAGGACACGTATTTCTCAGGATTCTTGTCAAACTCGGCTTTACATCCAGGTGCACAGAAATAATACATCTTACCTTTGTAAATCGACTTCCATTTCGCCGTCTTTTCATCAACTTTCATTTTACAGATGGGATCAATTGCCATAGGATCCACCTCTTTTGTGCGTTGTTTGTGTAAGATGTGCAATTCCGGTTTATTAATATATCGGATTGGATATATCCAAACAGATACAAATTCCACACCTACAGTAAGCGTGAATGATGATGAGTGAAAAATCTCTTGACACAGTATTAGATGACCTCTCAAAATTCTACATCCTACTCGTCTTACAAGAAGGACCCAATCATGGTTATAGCATAATGTCGAAGTATCGCCAAAGAACAGGTAAAACATTGAGTGCAGGAACTCTGTATCCTTTCGTGCAACAACTGGAAGAGCAAGGCATAGTTACATCTGAAGATAAACCAGTGGGGAAACGACCACGTCGAATCTACTGTCTTACAAGGCAAGGACGAAAAGCGGTCAATCAGTTACTAAAGCGGTTTGCTTCAATCACTGCGGCAGCTTTTGAATCAAATCTCCAGGTGTGTGCAAGCTGTGGCTGTAAAGTCTATGAGGGTGCTCACTTCGAAGAGATCAATGATAAAAAATTGGCATTCTGCTGCCATCATTGTGCACATGCGTATAAAATGCAACTTCAGGAGAACATCAATCAATGAAATTAAGCTGGTGATGCGTGATGAACGAAACCAATGATAACGACCAAAAAACGCAACGACTTTCTATGCGGATTGAAGGCATGCATTGTGCAGCCTGTGTGGCAACAATTGAAAAAGCACTTTTACAAAACCAAGGTGTGGCTAAAGCTACAGTAAATCTGTTAGAAGAGAAAGCAACCATTGATTTCATCGCTGGTCAGACTACTCGTGAGGAGTTAGAAGAACTAGTAGCCTCCACAGGGTATCAACCTCGGCGTGCCTCTATGACCATTGCTCTTTCACCGACTCCCCGTCCAGATGAGTGGTCTTATATCACCAAGACCGTTGAAGCGATTGATGGTGTCTTATCTGTTGCTGATTTGGCTATGACTGGTCGTCTCGTCATTGAATATGATGAGGACTTGGTTACTCTCAAAATTATTCGGCGAGCGCTAAAGCAGATTGGCTTTGATATTGCCGCGGAAACAATAGTGGATATAGATCGGGAAGCCATGACCCGTAAACGCGAAATCCGTTATTATTCGTATCGGTTGGTATTTGCCCTTATTTTTACGATTCCGATTGTGATTATTTCATTTTTCCCTCAACTCATTATCCCGGTCCTACCCCCTGGGATAACTCCAGCTGTCATTCTCTTCATTCTCACGACCCCTGTTCAATTCTACGCTGGATACCCATTTTATAAATCAAGCATTAATGCAGCTCGTCATGGTAAGACGAACATGGATACACTCATCATGATAGGTACAAGTGTTGCCTACTTTTATTCAGTAGCTGCCACTTTTCTGCTTCCTGGGCAAATGGCGTTCTACGAATCCGCAGCGATGTTATTGATGTTCATTCTCCTTGGACGTACACTGGAAGCAATAGCAAAAGGACGAACATCGCAAGCGATTCGAGCGCTCATGGACCTCCAACCACAAACAGCTGTGGTTCTCAGGGATGGCGAGGAACTCACAATTCCTACGGATGATGTAGAAGTGGATGATCTTCTTATTGTGCGACCTGGAGCTCAAATTCCGGTTGATGGCTTCGTCATAGAGGGGCAGTCTTCTGTGAATGAGGCAATGATCACTGGCGAATCGATTCCTGTTAGTAAAAAAGTAGACGATTCGGTTATTGGAGGGACAATTAACCAAACTGGTGCCCTCACTATGCAAGCTACTAAGGTCGGGCATGATACCGTACTTGCACAGATTATTCAGATGGTCGAAGATGCCCAAACTCATAAACCTCCCATTCAGCGAAGAGCAGATGCCATTGCCGAAAAATTCGTTCCATTCATTCTCTTACTGGCGCTTGTTGTGTTTTCAGTATGGTTTATTCTTGTTACCTTAACACCTTGGTTTCCGCAACTTAACTGGGTTGCAGCTCTAAGCTTTGCAATAGCAGTGCTGGTTGCCGCTTGTCCCTGCGCATTGGGGTTAGCCACACCAGCAGCATTAATGGTCGGCATTGGACGTGGAGCCCAACTTGGTGTACTCATCAAGACCGGAGATGGCTTGGAAGTCATTCCACAAGTTGATAAAATGGTTCTCGATAAGACTGGAACTCTGACTGTTGGGAAACCAACTGTCACAGATATTATTCCCGTTGGAGGTGTTGATGCCCAGGAGGCGCTCTCATTCATTGCCAGTGCTGAGAAGTTTAGCGAACATCCACTAGGCAATGCTATTCAGCAGTATGCTGAAGAAAATACCGTCCAGATGTTAGAAATAAACGATTTTGATTCCATTACCGGTAAAGGTGTTAGATCATCAGTAGCAGGGTCCATTATTGAGGTGGGTAATGATCGGTTCATGCAGGAAAACGATGTCGATATCGGCGAATTAGAGCCCTATTTAGCTCAACTTCAAAAAGATGGAAAAACTACGATTTTCGCAGCTAGAAATGGAAAACTCCTTGCCCTTCTTGCAATCGCTGATACGCTCAAACCGGACTCTACTCAGGCTGTTCAGCAATTACAAAGAATGGGTATCGATGTTGTGATGCTTACAGGAGACAAGGAACGAACTGCTCAAGCAATGGCTCGACAATCCGGAATTAAAACAGTCATAGCTGAAGTCCTACCGGGAGACAAGGCAAGGGAAATCGAACGCCTTCAATCAGAACAACATATCGTAGCAATGGCTGGTGATGGAATTAATGATGCTCCTGCACTTGCTAAAGCCGATGTAGGCATCGCCCTGGGTTCTGGCACTGATGTGTCTGTTGAAGCTGGAGATATTGTTCTGGTACGTGATAATCTGATTGATGTTGTAACAGCAGTGCAACTGGGTCGAAAAACAATCTCTAAAATCCGACAAGGTTTCTTTTGGGCATTAATCTACAACTTCATTCTCCTACCAATCGCCGCTGGTCTTCTTTATCCATATGTAGTTCTACGTCCCGAGTGGGCAGCCCTAGCTATGGCACTATCAAGCGTTAGCGTCGTCACTAATGCGCTTTTATTAGGACGATTCAAACCAATACCTGTACAAATACCCAATAATGTCAAAGAAAAAACACAACCTCAGGAATCTAAACTAGCCATCGATCCGATTTGTAAAATGAAAGTCAAAACACTCACAGACTTGTACAGTGATTATCAAGGGTCCCGTTACTACTTTTGTAGTGCTCATTGTAAAACAACTTTTGACGCCAATTCTTCAGAATATGCGAGTGAGGACCTAACGCAACTCAAAAAATAAAAAAACGCGATATTTTGATAAAGAACTATACAACTACGTTAAAATCATTGGATCGGTAATGAGGTAGGTTTTCGAAATAAGGAACCGAAATGATGATGCGTAAGGAAAGCTTGATATTCTCTTCAAACCTGAATTTGATAGCTACCTGTGCTTGCATATCGGCTAAAATACTGAGCTTATCATCAAGTTAATATTGAAAACAAACTGTGAGATGGAAAGTGCGATCTGTGGCATCGATCTTCATCGTTGATGACGAAGAGAATCTTCACCAGGTTTACAAAGCGCTCTTTGCAGTGAAAGGTCATACGGTTATTGGTTCTGCCTATGATGGCGATGAAGCCGTTCAAGAATTTCTTCGGTTAAATCCGAAACCCGATGTAGTTATCATGGATCACCGGATGCCTCGAATGGATGGAATTAGTGCCACGAAAATGCTGCTTGAAATCAATTCTGATAGTAAAATTATTTTTGTCAGTGCTGATGAAACCATTCGCAAAGAAGCTCTTGAAGCAGGAGCAACTGTTTTCCGAGTCAAACCGGTTCGAGCCAGTGAGCTTTTTAAAATCATTGAAATGCTCACAAAAGCTGGTTAATTTCAAATCTGATATTAGGGGTTCTTTTTCCGATACTGCCATAGCACGATCAACCAGCTTCCTCCAAGGATGGCCCCAAGAAGAAATGGACGTATCAGGGGAAAAACGAACTGTATCGTAAATGCGAGTATCATGAGGGGCCAGCCAATCTCTTCTCCCCATTTCTCCAGCCATGTTTCTTCTCCTTCCTTTCGCTGGCGTAAATTCCACACAAGTAATAATCCAATCACAAGAAGGCTAAGGGTTAGACCTGCACCAAAAAGAATCCAATAGTATTCAGGGGACCATAACCCAAGACCCAGATCAAAGAAGACTAGGATAACAACGAAAATTGTAATAATTGTGGTTACAAACAATCGAAGGCGTGATTTAGGAATATCCTCGTTGGGTAAGGTAATGATGGGAATTGGCTCTTCATCTGATGGAGGGTTATTAGTCCTCATAGTATTCCTCGCGAGCTAACTCGGTTGATCCAGCATCTCGATGGTCTTTTTTTCGTTGCCAGCTACGCCCTTCTCGCCCTGCCATGAAAAAGAGTTCCGCTGCAGTAATTTGATCATCTTCTAAGAGTTCGTCTAGTCCTTCCTCATCATAGATTTTCCCTGCTGGGCTACCTTCTTTCTGAGGCACATCCATTAAACGTTGCTCAACATACTCAAATCGTTTGGCAAGTTTCTTTGCTGCAACCGCATCATGCATTCTGAGATTATCCAGTGTCATGTTCCGAATGATCTCAATTGACGTATCCTTTTTGGACTCTTTCACAACTTCACTTGCTACTTCATCCGCAATACCTGCAGGTACACCAATTTGTAAAAGCAAATCTATTATTTGCAGCTTGAATGGCTGGCGGTTTTTCTCAACTCTCGACATTGCTGATATCTCCACGAGTTAATCTGAACAAATACTGAATATATGGCTATCTTAACATCTTTTCCCCTTACTATAAAACCTATAACATACATTGCGTTAAATGCCTCTATTCCACCAAAGCAATCAAGCAGGAGATGATCCTAATAAAGCTCGAACAGGTAAGTAAGTCAGCTTGGGCTGTAGTTGACGGGTCAACATATGGAAATGTCGGTTGCATTCGACTACAAGAGGGCGTGGTTGTTATTGATACAGGTATGACGCCTCCTATCGCGAAGATTTTCCGTGAACTCGTTCGTCAAGAAGTTGGGAAACCAATCACGGATGTCATTCTCACGCACTACCATTCCGACCATATCTTTGGTGCTCAAGAATTCAAGAATTCCCGAATCATCGCTAGCTCCGCAATGGCTGCGATGTACACCCAACTACTAAAGGAACGTTGGTCCCCATCAGGTCTCAAAGAAATGATTGAATACTACTCTCAACATGAACCTGAATTTAAGGACAAACTGAGAAATCTCAAAATCATATCCCCAACCAAAACCTTTGAAGAATCCATGGTCCTTGGCAAAAAGAAGGAGATAATAATTTCACATACTGGTGGTCACACAGCTGGTCATTCCATGGTGTTCTTTAAACCAGAACACATCCTCTTTGCCGGTGATTTAGTTTTTTGTCAACAATATCCCTATGCTGGTGACCCCACCAATAATCCTGTTGCTTGGATGAATACCTTTGCGACGATTCTTGAAATGCCAATCGAAACGATTGTACCCGGTCATGGCCCACTTTGTGATAAAGAAGAAATTAAGATACAATTGACCTATTTTAAAGCGTTAGAAACATGGATTCAAAACCAACTACAAAAAAAGTATTCACTTAAGAAAGTACTTGAAAACAAGGATACCTCCCCGACAGCTCCATATATGGTGAAAGCCGATCCTCGTCTTGAATCCACAATCGAACGATGGTATCATTTCTACTCAAATACTGATAGCTAACCGCTTTCTCTCAACAAGTAAATACTAAAGGGTTAATGTTTCGAGTATTGCATAGTCCTTAGCCCGTTCCCATGGTTCTTTTGATACAACAAGGAAACTAGTTTGCTCATTTGAGCTCCGGGGTCCCACATTGAGGTAATCTTCATTATTAATCATTATCACATCTTGACCAAGGATACCCTGATAGAGTTCACCCATAGGACCTTGCTTCTTAATGAAGACAAGCGTGGAATCATCTTTCATGTGCTCCACACCAAAATAATGAAGCGAGGTGGTAGGCCAAGAATGGGCTAAACCAGTACGACGATGATAGGTTGTTGTAGCTCGTGGAATGACGGTTTGTATCCCAGCTGGTGAACCTTCTATTGGTAACGAAGCCTTTATTCGATGGCGGATTTGACGCGGTGCTTTTGTGAGGTTTTTAACGCGTCCAATCAGTGCAAAGATGTTACTGAACGGTTGAGTCAAGACCTGAAGCTCTAATTTAAATCCCTTAAGTTTGATCTCCTTTTTCCCTGGTTTAGTACTGATAG
>JABXGY010000246.1 GCA_016550395.1 archaeon
CGATTTCGAGGGACAGCACGTGATCTCGTAGCCCTACCTGTGGAAGAGCGGAGTATGCGGGAATCACAATTACTTGGGCGTATTAACCGCTTAGCCCTCATCGATAAACATTCTCAATTGGATGACATTTTAGATCTTACAATCCGTGACATGCTAGAAAGGCGTCTACAAACCCAAGTGGTACGCCAAGGTTTGGCGAAAACGATGCATCATGCACGTCAATTGATAGTGCATGGTCACATAAGTCTTGACGGACATAGAGTTACTTCTCCCGGAATGTTACTGTATAGAGATCTGGAAAAAAAGCTGGAATATACACCGAATAGTCCTTATCGTACCCCCAATCATCCTGAACTTCCTAAAGGTGAGGTCGTGATGCCGAAACCTAAAGATACAGAAGTGGCTGCAGATAAGCCTGAGCCTATAGAGATCAAGTTACCAGCTGTCCGTGATATTAAAGAGGTCTCCCTTGAGGAAGAAGTTGACGAAGACGAACCAGAACCCGAAGAAGAGAAGGCTGAGGAAAAACCCCCTACGAAAAAGAAGAAAGCAAGCCAAACGAAAAAGGATACCTCATAATCGATTATTTAAATTTGCTAGAAAAAGTTGCTCGTAGATTGGTGGTAATTAATGGCAAAGAAGGAAAAATCTAAGGCAGAACCTGAGAAGGACCCTACGGAGGCTACGGAGGCAAAAGAAAAACCAAAAGAGAAGCCGTCATCTACGAAGAAAAAACCAGTAAAGAAATCTGAGGAAGATAAGGAAGAAAAACCTCGAAGGCGAAGACGCTCTCCTCGTTCTGGTGGTCGTGCTAGGACACCTACTCCTGTGGACAGTGAAGAAAAGTGGGGTGTCGCCCATATCTACAGCTCGTATAACGACACGATTGTGCATATCACCGATATCACTGGGGCAGAAACGATTGCTCGAGCATCTGGTGGAATGATTGTTCGGGCTGACCGTGATGAAAGTTCTCCTTATGCAGCAATGCAGGCTGCATTTCGTGCTGCTCGTGCAGCCATGGACCGCGATATCACTCGCGTGAATATTAAGGTACGAGCTCCTGGTGGGCATGGTCCTAAGACTCCAGGTCCTGGAGCTCAAGCAGCTATTCGTGCTTTAGCACGAGCTGGTTTACGTATTGGTCGAATAGAAGAGGTAACACCCATGCCTCATGACGGTACTCGCCGACCAGGGGGGCGTAGGGGTCGCCGAGTATAATGTTGTAATTGGTGTGGCTTAGGAAAAAAGGTGAGCTAATTTGAAAGTCACTGTGCTTGAACAAACGGATAATACCCTTCAAATGCGTGTTGAAGGAGTCCGTCCTGGATTAATGAATGCCATTCGCCGTATTATGCTCGCTGAAACCCCAACTATGGCAATTGAAGAAGTCGTGATCTTGGAAAATCAGTCGCCTTTATTTGACGAGATAATTGCTCATCGTCTTGGATTAGTTCCTCTGAAAACTAACTACGACCAATATGTTCTATCATCAGATTGTTCCTGCGAGGGTGTGGGATGTCACTTATGTCAAGCCGGATTCACCATGGAGGTTGAAGCACCTGAGGACGGTTTTATTGCCACAACAGGAGATCTGAAACCCCAGGATCCAGAAGTTGTTCCTGTTAGTGATAAAATACCAATAGCAAAATTAGCAAAGGGTCAACGTATCGTTGTGGAAGCCTATGCACGTCTGGGTATTGGTCAAGATCATGCAAAGTGGCAACCAGTCTCTACTATGGCCTACAAAATGGTTCCTCATGTCAAAGTGGATAATAACAAGTGTGATGGCTGTAAAGAGTGTGTAGAGGTCTGTTTCCGCCAGGTCTTTGAAATGCAAAAAGATAAGGCTGTGGTTGTCGATGAGGAAAACTGTACCCTTTGCAATTTATGTGTTGAAACCTGTGACGTCCAGGCTATCACAGTATCCCATGATGAAAATAATTTCATTGTAACAATTGAATCAACAGGCGCTCTTCCCCCTATGGTTATATTCGAAAAAGGGCTTGATGTTTTCCGTAAAAAATACGAAGAACTCATTACTTCACTTCCTGGACGAGTGCCCAAAGCCGCACTGAAAAAACCCCCGGCTAAGAAAAAAGCGCCTACCAAGAAACCGAAGAAGAAGGCACCAACGAAGAAGAAGGCACCAACGAAGAAGAAGGCACCAACGAAGAAAACAAAAGCAACTGCTTCGAAGACAAAGACTAAAACCACGTCTAAGTCAAAGACAAAAAAGAAAAAATGAGTGTGAGATTCCATGGTTACCAATTCACCTAATGAAATCCGGCAACAGTTGCTTATCAAACTGAAACGGCAATCTCGTAATCCGGGAGGTCGGATTTGGCGAACAATATATGAAAAACTTCAATCTTCACGCCAAAATCGGGTTAGCGTAAATGTTGGTGACCTACAGCGCCACTTTTCTAAAGGTCGTATTATGGCTGTGCCTGGAAAGGTGCTATCGGATGGCATTATTGAAGACAGGTTAGAAGTTGCTGCTTTCACGTTTTCTGCTCAGGCTCGTAAAAAAATTGAGGCTCAGGGTGGAAAGTGCCTGACTTTAGAAGAACTCATGGAGAAGAATCCTACCGGAAAGGAAGTTATGCTTGTAAGTTAAGGAGGAATCTGAATGTCTAAGCAAAAATCCCAAGCATCAAAGGAAGAGGTTCGAAAACCTGTAGAACCTCTTATAGTAGATGCTGAAAATGCTGTTGCTGGACGTCTAGCTACAGTTGTAGCTAAACAGCTCCTCCAAGGTGAACATGTTGCCGTGATAAATGCTGAAAAAGCAGTTTTATCCGGAGACCGAGCTAGTCTTATTAGAGCATATAAAGAACGCTTGGGAATCCGAACCCGGACCGCTCCTTGGAAGGGTCCATTACATCCCCGTCAACCTGATTTTATGCTGCGTCGTATTATTCGAGGCATGGTTCCTTGGAAGAGGGATCGTGGTCGACAAGCAATGAAGCGCCTTCGTGTTTACACTGGAACACCTGAAGGGCTCAAAACGAAACGCCAACTTGACATCTCTGAGTTTGAGAGAAAAGGACAACGATCCGTGTATTTAGGTGAAATTGCCCGCGAACTTGGATGGAAGGGATTAGCATGAAAATTGTTGTTAGTTCTGGAAAACGAAAAACCGCCATTGCCCGTGCTACTTTTCGGGAAGGATCCGGACGAGTTTATATCAATAAAACTCCTCTGGAGAATTATATGCCCTTAATGGCACGCCAAATCATTGAAGAACCTCTTCTCATTGCAAGTGATGATTTAACCTCCAAAATTGATATTCGAATAAATGTTCGTGGCGGAGGAACCATGGGTCAAGCCCAAGCCTCTCGTATTGCTGTTGCACGGGGTTTAGTAGATTTTACGAAGAGTGCGGATCTTCGACGACAATTTGTCGAATATGATCGTACACTTATGGCAGGAGATTCTCGGCGTAAAGAAAAGAAGAAATTCGGTGGACCTGGCGCTAGGGCACGAAAACAAAAGAGTTATCGATAGAGGAGAAGATGAACCGATGATTATTCCAGTTCGATGTTTCACTTGTGGTCGCTTGGTTGCCGATAAGTGGGATGAATTTAACCGCCGCGTCCGACAGGGCGAAGACCCAGCAACAGTTCTGGATTCGATGGGACTGAAACGATATTGTTGTCGTAGAATGTTACTCAGCCATGTTGACATCATTGATGACATTTTACAATTTGCGGAGCGAACGTAACCATGACTGAAGATCTCCTTGTTGCACTGGATCAATATCTTGCTGCTGGAATTCACATTGGCACCCAAGTAAAAACTGTAACCATGGAACCCTACATTTACCGTGTACGCCAAGATGGTCTTTATGTGTTAGATATTCGAAAATTCGATGAACGTATCCGAGTTGCATCTCGCATGCTTGCTCGAGAGGATCCATCTTCTATTGCCGTCGTGGGTGCTCGGCAATATGCACAAAAACCCATCCAAACATTCAGTACAATAATTGGTGCAACTCCACTTGCAGGTCGATTCATTCCCGGCACATTCACAAATCCAAGTTTACCGCAATATACTGAACCATCAATAGTCTTTATCACTGATCCAAGGGCTGATGCTCAGGCTGTTAGAGAAGGGGCAAAAATCCGTGTACCAGTTGTTGCCCTTGTAGATACAGATAATTCGCTTCAATACATTGATCTCGCTATTCCCTGTAATAACAAAGGTCGCAAATCTCTTTCATTGACTTATTGGCTTCTCGCCCGACAAGTGCTTCGCGAACGAGGTCAATTAACCCCTGACGCAGAATTCCCCTTCAAAGTTGAAGACTTTGAAGCCACATTGCGTCGTGTTGAAGCCTAATACCTCTGACAACTGGTTTGTTTTTTCATTGAACATTTCTCAGAGGCATGGAAAGGCTATTAAGCGGTTAGTTACGAGTCGACCCAGAGTTTCCCTGAAGAAAAAAGCTTGAAAACACCTAGTTCCTAACTAATACTATGTTCCTGGAGGTTACCAATCTTGGGTAAAGGTTCTGGTTTTGGTAAAGTAATCCTGTTTGGCGAACACTTTGTTGTATACGGATTTCCTGCAATTGCTGCAGCGGTTGGAGCAACCACCAACGCAACAGTTCGACGAACTTCAGAAGTAGGATGGACCCTGACAGATAATCGCCCGGCGGTGCCTGGATATAAAAAGAAGAAATATGACGAACAAAAGATCTCAATCGACCATATTCTGCGTTTCGCTGGGATTGATACCAGCGAAGAAGGCATTCATATAACACTCGGTGGCAAGCTGGTCTGTGCAAGTGGAATTGGAGCGAGTGCTGCTAGTTGTACTGCAATCGCACGAGCATTAAATGATGAATACAAACTTGGTTGGGATGATCACCAAGTAAATGCATGTGCATACGAAGGCGAAAAGGGCTACCATGGCACGCCAAGCGGAATTGATAATACTGCAGCCACCTTTGGTGGCATTGTCTGGTACAAACGAGATTTATCCGGTGGACCCCCAACCATTGAAACAATCAAACTAAAACAACCTACGGACATTGTTATCGCCAGCACAGGAATTACTGCTAGTACAAAAGAAGTGGTTGACGACGTAAGACGGATGAAGGATGAGAAAACGAAATGGTTTGACCAAATCACTGAAGACTACCTCGAACTTGTGGAAACTGCACGTAGCGGTTTGGATGATATGGATCTCCAATTGATTGGGTTATTGATGAACCAAAATCATAATTTACTCATCGAGATTGGTGTTTCTTGTGTGGAATTGGAAGAACTCGTTGGTGTATCCCGACAGATTGGAGCGTGGGGAGCCAAGCTTACGGGAACTGGGCGAGGTGGTAATATGGTTGCCTTAACGCCAGGGCGAACTCTCCAAAATGAGGTCTTTGGGGCAATCAAACAGCGAGGGTTCTCTGCTTGGCGATATCAAATTGGAGTATAGTATTGAAGAGGTGAATATGATGGGTTTACGTGAATATCTAAAGCAATTGGAAAAGGAAGGTTCTCTTCTAAGAATATCTAAACCGGTTTCAAGACGGTTTGAAGCTGCTGGAGTACTCAAAGCTGTTGAACCTAAACCGGTGCTTTTTGAAAACGTTAAGGATTCTGAGTACCGAATTATGGGCAATCTCTTCTGTAGTAAGGATAGTATTGCTTCTTACTTGAAAATTACGACAAAGGATATCATCCCAACCCTTAGTAAAGCAATTGAGGATCGGTCGGTTCCTAAGGAAATCAAATCGGCGCCTTGCCAAGAGGTAGTCGAATCAACTGTAGACCTTGATAAGGTCCCCATGCTCTTGCACAATGAACGTGATGGAGGTCCCTATATCTCTTCAGCGGTCGTTGTTGCTGGGCATCCAAAATATGGCCAAAACTTAGATTTTCATCGTGCAATGCAACTTGAGAAAAATAAAATGAGTACACGCGTTGTTGCTAAGCGAAACTTCCACACATTCTTGGAAGATATCGGTGAAATCGATGTTGCCTTCTGTATTGGCAATTCGCCAAATATTCTTGTTGCTGCGGCTACTAGTGTAGAAATCGGCGTTAACGAACTTGAAATTGCTAATGCCCTTGAACCCATTCACGTAGTTAAGGCGAAAAACTCTGATTTGCTTATTCCTGCAGACTGTGAATGGGTTCTCGAAGGAAAGGTCTACCGCGACAAACGACATGCAGAAGGACCATTCATTGACCTAACCCAAACCTATGATATTATTAGAAATGAACCGATTTTCGAAGTTACTTGCATTACACATCGCAAAGATGCAATTTGGCAAGCTCTGCTTCCTGGAGCCTATGAGCACAAGGTCCTCATGGGTATGCCCCGTGAACCCACGATTTTTCGTAAAATCACTGAAAAGGGTGTCCGATGCCTTGATGTGAATATTGATCCGGGCGGGTGTAGCTGGTTACATGCTGTAGTGCAAATCGACAAACAACGGGAGGAAGATGGGAAATTAGCCATTGAAGGCGCCTTTGAAGGTCACCGAAGCCTCAAACATGCCTTCATCGTTGACAAAGATATTGACATTTACGATCCTTATGATGTTGAATGGGCTATGGCTACGCGATTTCAAGGAGATACTGATATCGTCATCAAAGACAAAGAACGTGGAAGCAGTTTAGATCCCAGTTCCGAGCCAGGAACTTACCTAACTACAAAAATCGGCTATGACCTCACTCATCCTTTGAAGATTGAAGCAGGTAAAAACTTCGCTAAAGCAAGTTTCCCTGACGTGGATTTGACGAAGTTTCTTGAGGAGTGATAAATGCGATGAAGCTTACCAAGCTCCAACTGGAAATGTTGGAGGGCAAGCATGGTTATGCTACTCAAAAAAGCATGGAAATCCTCTCTGCTCTCGGTGAAATATTTGAAGCTGAAAAAATGGTTCCTGTGACATCAGTACAAATTGCAGGCGTTAGCTATGCAAATCTAGGCGAACCTGGCCTGGACTGGCTCGCCCAAATGGCAAAAGACGGTCGTGTCCGAGTTTTGACGACCCTGAATCCAGCAGGAATGGACCTCGAGAATTGGCGAGTATTAGGCATTGACCCCGAGTTTGCTAAAAATCAGGAACGTGTTATAAATGCGTTTGCGAAAATGGGTATAATTACCACGTGTACTTGTACACCCTACCTCGTTGGAAATCTTCCTCATTATGGCGAACACATTGCATGGGCTGAAAGTAGTGCTGTCTGCTTCGCCAACTCAGTAATTGGAGCGAAAACGAATCGAGAAGGCGGTCCTAGCGCATTAGCAGCCGCATTGACCGGATATACTCCCGAGTATGGCTATCACTTAGATAAGAATCGTCAAGCTCATGTTGCGATCAAGGTAAAAGCCCCCATAACAGGGACGGCGCAATTTGGTACACTAGGGAAAGTCATTGGTGACATTCTCGATTCCAAAGTTGAATGGACAATTCCCTATATCACCGGCATCCCCAATGCAAATACTGATGAACTCAAAGCCTTCTGCGCTTCTATCGCTACTTATGGAGGAACCGCACTATTCCACATGGATGGCATAACCCCCAATAAAATGCAAGCTCCCAAAGAGACTCTAACCATTACTGAAAACGATCTTGCCAGAGCCGAACAGGAACTCAACGAAGAAGATGCAAAGATTGACTTCGTTAGTATTGGGTGTCCTCATGCCTCTTTACGGGAAATACGCCGTATTGCTGAACTAGTTGAAGGTAAACACGTCAAAAAGGAAACCTGGATAACCACCGCACGCCCAACGAAACAAGTTGCCGATAAAATGGGATACACAAAAATTATCGAAGCTACTGGCATTAAATTCGCCTGTGATACATGTTGTGTGGTCGCTCCAATCAAGGGGCGATTCACTGGATTATGCACAGATTCTGCGAAGGGTTGCTATTATGGTCAGGGACGAAACAAATTCCAAATCAAACACTGCTCACTGGAAGAATGTTTAGAGGAGGCATTCGTCAAATGACTACGAAAATCACTGGAAGAAAAATTGCCCCTGGAACAACAACTGGGGAAGCCTTAGTGACTAGCCAAAGTCTTTCGTTTTATGGCGGAGTGGACCCAGAAACAGGAGTTGTTGTCGAAAAAGGCCATGAGTTGGAGGGCCAATCCATCACTGGGAAGGTTCTAGTCTTTCCAAGTGGAAAGGGTTCAACCGTTGGGTCATACGTCCTTTACCAGTTAGCAAAAACAGGTAAAGGACCGGTAGCCATAATAAATCAGCAAACAGAAACCATTGTTGCCGTTGGTTGTATTATCAGCGACATTCCTGCGATAGACAAAGTTCCAATCGACAAAATCAAGACAGGTCAAAAAATACATGTGGATGCAACAAACGGTGTGCTAGAACTACGTTAACCCTTTCCAGTCACAATCTGGCAAGAGTGAACACAAACTCATAGGTTTTTCACGGAGGGAATGAAAATGGTAACACCCCGTACAAAAACAGATTCCCAGAAAAAGGCACAGCAAACTGAAGATCGAAAATTACAACACATTCAAATCTGCTTAGAACGTGAAGTCGAATCTTGTATTCCTCCAGGATTCAATGACATTACGTTAATTCATAACGCTGCACCTGAAATCAACCTAGAAGATATCGATGTTCGATCTACCTTTTTGGGACATCAGTTACAAGCACCTATTATGATTACTGCCATGACTGGAGGACATGAGGAGGCACTTCCTATCAATATGCATATTGCTCAAGCTGTGGAACGCTTGGGTTTAATCATGGGAGTAGGGAGCCAGCGTGCTGCAATAGAAGATCCCAGCCTTAGTACCTCCTTTACAATTACTCGTGAACATGCTCCAACTGCCTTCATTGTTGGGAATATTGGGGCACCACAGCTTTCTTTGAGTTATGGTATTAGGGAAGCTGAGATTGCAGTCGATATGTTAAAAGCTAACGCGCTTGCCGTCCATTTCAATGCAGCTCAAGAAGCGGTTCAACCGGAAGGAGAAGCTACTTTTTCAGGCGTTCTTCAAGCCCTCAGAAGTCTTACAAAAAATCTTTCAACACCTATCATTGCGAAAGAAACCGGAGCTGGATTAAGTCGAAATACCGCCCAACAACTAGTAAAAACCGGGGTCAAAGCTCTTGATGTTGCAGGACTAGGTGGGACCAGTTGGCCAGCAGTTGAAGCTGAACGTGCAAAAGATGAAGATGCCAAGAAGGCAATACTCGGAAGTTGGTTTACTGATTGGGGAATTCCTACGGCAGTGGCCACTTATGAAGTTACTCAAGCAGCCCCAGGGACACCCGTAATTGCATCTGGAGGGGTTCGAACTGGCCTTGATATTGCGAAAGCCATTGCGCTTGGCGCAAATCTCGCAGGTGTGGCGCTTCCAATACTTTCACCAGCTATGCTTAACGCAAAGGCAGTACAAATGCATCTAGACACCCTTATCCATGGGTTAAAAGCTACCATGTTTCTTGTGGGGGCATCTTCGCTTGAAGACTTAAGAAACGTCCCTCTCATCGTGAATGGAGCTACACGAAATTGGTTAGAACTTCGCGGATATAATGTCAACGATTTGGCTCAACGGACTTAAATTGAAAATTGATATTTTAAATTTCTTGGTGTGAGAAGAAAAAGCTTTAAATGCGGTGTCGATTGCTACTCTGTCGCCACAGCCTCGGGTCAAAAGTTGCTGGTTGTTGGCCTCCGACAAGACCCGATGAATAAACAATGAGGTGCTCTTGTTGTCAAAACCACATGTCAAATTTACTGCACCAAAAGAATTACAGGATGTAGCTTACGAGATAATTGAAGTCGCGCGTGATACCGGTAAGGTACGAAAAGGAACGAATGAAACAACCAAAGCAGTGGAACGCGCAATTGCCAAATTCGTTGCCATCGCTGAGGATGTTGATCCCCCCGAAATTATTTTCCACCTTCCAATTATGTGCGAAGAAAAGAATATCCCCTACATCTATGTAGCAAATAAAAATCGATTAGGTACCGCATTAGGTATCGATGTACCATCAGCCTCTGCAGCTGTTATCGAAGCGGGGGAGGCTCAACGGCTCATTGACGACCTCGTCAAGAAACTCAAGGACCTTCAGAAATAAACCAACCTATTGGTGATACATGAATGAGTTCAGAAGACACGGGCATTCCCGCCGAAGTAGTCCAAGTCGTAGGACGAACGGGACTCACTGGGGAAATCATCCAGGTACGCGTCCGTGTGCTTGAAGGTCGTGATCAGGGTCGAATTCTCACTCGTAATGTTAAAGGTCCAATTCGAGAGGGCGACGTCTTAATATTACGCGAAACCGAACGCGAGGCTCGAAAGATACGAACTCCTTAATACCCACCAGGAAAGGATTATGAATGGTCAAAAAATATACTTGTTCCTTTTGTGGTACAGATGTTGAGCCTGGTACAGGATCAATCTACGTCCGAAACGATGGAAGCCTACTCTATTTGTGCTCTAATAAATGTCGTCGAAATCAAATTCACCTGAAGCGCAGAGCTCGACGGCTTAAATGGACTGAAGTGTACGAAGAGCGAACACGACGTCGTGCTCAAGCAACTAGAGCTCGAAAGAAAGCTAAGCCTAAGACTAAAGAAAAGGCTAAGGCTAAGCCTAAGGAAAAAGCAAAACCCAAAGCAAAAAAAGCGGACTCTAAGACTAAACCAAAGACTTCTAAGAAAGTAGCTGAAAAGCCAAAGTCTAAGAAGAAAAAGGATAAGAGTTAACCACGCTGCTCTGAATCGATATACACATTATCAAAATACACGATTTATTTCTACGATTTATTACGATCTAAATCCATATTTCCTAAAATCGCATCAGCAAGACTTTGTAAATCTTGATAGGACCAATCTGGACACTCGTCAACCAGAAGTTCAACAATTTTCTCTAAATAGCCTGTTCGGAAACAATACTCTTGGGAATATTCTGCACAGATTTGACGAATGTCTTGGGTGGCAAATACAGGTACCTCTCTCCATCTTGTGATATATTCGTTAATGAGTTCATGTCCATCTATTGTTAAGTCAAGCTTAGCTTCCTGTTGCCAAAGAGTAATTTCCTTTCTAGCGTTGACTGGCTCATCTGAAGCATGAGCAACATTCACACCGCCAACCAGACCATATTTTCCTCTCAAGCTATCAGGACTAGCTTTCTCAACAAATGTGGCACCTAAAACATCACGTAAACGACTAACGGCCTTCTCTCCTTCTAATACTGTGGCAATAACATTGCCAACTTGAATGAATTGGAGAAGCCATGGATAGAAGAATTTCTCTTTATGAATGGCGTAGTGTTGTTCCGCAAGATACCTAGGCACCGCCATTTCTAAGAAGCCTTTGAACTTGATATCTGGGAGACTAGTCATAATCTGATCTAAGACTACAGCTCCTACACCTCGTCGCATTGTTGCATCCGGTTTTAACACAAGCAGTGTTTGTTCCATAGCAAATTCCTCATTCATGCACAATTTCGTTTCTTCACAAAAAACCTTCTCTCACTAAAACTTTCCAAACATGCTATGTGGTTTTAGTACAGAAGCCTTAAATAGCGTGTTCTGGTCCCAGCAATCCAGAGTAATTCCTCTTTCAGTCTTTTCGGTGAGGTGTCAGCCATGCCAATCCGTCAACCTATTGTCACAATGCTTGGACATATTGATACAGGTAAAACTAGCTTACTTGATAAAATCCGAGGAACTGGTGTTCAAGCCCGTGAAGCAGGGGGAATCACTCAACAAATCGGTGCCAGTTTTTTCCCCCTTTCCACTGTGAAAGAACTCGTTGGTCCACTCATGGATACTTTCAAAGGCGAACTTACGCTACCTGGTCTACTTATCATCGATACACCAGGTCATGCTGCTTTCTTCAATCTACGCAAACGAGGGGGCGCAGTTGCTGATATCGCAATTCTTGTTGTGGATATAGTCGATGGACTACAACCACAGACTTATGAATCTCTTCGAATTTTAAAAACCCGAAAAACTCCTTATCTCATTGCGCTGAACAAAGTTGATCGATTACCAGGTTGGAAAGCCCAAAAAACATGGGTTCTCAACGAATCACTGACTTCCCAATCTGAGTATGTTCTTGGGCAATTGGACGAAAAAATCTATGAAGTTATGGGGGATCTTTCACGCGAAGGATTTCAGTCTGACCGGTATGACCGAATTACCGATTTTGCCAAGACCGTAGCGATCGTACCAACAAGCGCTAAAACTGGAGAAGGATTATCCGAACTACTGCTTGTTCTTGTAGGATTAGCTCAACAATATCTTGAGGAACAACTTCAAACCACCTCAGGTCCTGCAAAAGGTGTTGTGCTAGAAGTGAAGGAAGAGGCAGGTCTTGGTGTTACAATTGATACCATCATCTACGATGGTGTGCTTAACAAAGGTGACACAATTGTAGTAGGAGGAATTCCTGAACCAGTGATAACCCATGTTCGAGCCCTTCTTTTGCCCAAACCACTGGATGAAATTCGTGATCCACGTGAGCGTTTTTTACCTGTAAATGAAGTCGTTGCGGCCGCAGGAATAAAAATTGCTGCCCCTGATTTGGATGATGCAATTGCTGGTGCGGGCTTATATGTAGCAAATTCTGAGGGGGAAGTTACTGCTGCTACTGAACGAATTATTCAAGATATGGAAGCCGTTCGAATTGAAACGGATAAAATCGGAGTTTTTCTTAAAGCAGATACTCTTGGATCCTTAGAGGCTTTAATCGAATACCTGCGTGAACGAGAAATACCAATACGCCGTGCGGATATTGGTGACATCTCAAAGAAGGATGTCGTGGAAGTGTCAACCGTCGGTGACGTTGATCCATTTTTAGGTGTCGTATTGGCCTTTAATACCAAACCCTTTCCTGAAGCCATGAATGAAGCTGATGCTCGTAGGGTCCCAATCTTTCAAAGTCAGATTATCTATGACCTTGTTGATCAATATGAAAACTGGGTTACTGAAAAACGTAGAAAATTAGAAGAAGCTATGCTAGAAGAACTGACCTTCCCTGGTAAAATCGAATTACTTCCTGGTTATGTCTTTCGCCAAAGTAACCCTGCAGTTGTGGGTGTGAGAGTTTTGGCAGGGCGTGTTCGTGCTAAAAGTACACTCATAACCCCTGAAAACAAGAAAATCGGAACTATCCAACAAATTCAAGATAAGGGTGAAACCATTCGAGAGGCACGAATTGGTGCAGAAATCGCTGTATCCATACGCGGAGCTACCGTTGGTCGTCAAATTGATGAAGGGGACATACTCTATGTTGATCTCCCTGAAGGTATGGTAATTCGTCTTAGTCAAGACTTCAAAGATAATCTCACTTCTGATGAACTCGAATTACTGACTGAGTTCTTAGAATTAAAGCGAAAGTATGTACAACCCTTTTGGGGTATCTAGCGATATCCATGCAAATCCTATCACCATTGGTCCCTCTCACTTGATGGTAAGATTGATAAGCGCATACCGTATGCTACGATTCTGTTTATGCGAGCCTTAGAGAAAGGACGCTAAAACAGCTATACATAGATAGAGGACTTTGATATGACTCGAATCCGTTTAGTCATTGGTGATCCTGATACTGGTCAGACGATTCAAATAGAATTGAGTGAGCAACGAAGTCGCACACTCCATGGAAAAATCATCGGAGAAGTTGTTGATGGAAATTCACTTGGTCTAGGTGGATACGAATTTAAAATCACTGGTGGCAGCGATGGTGGAGGAACACCTATGCGTCCTGATGTACATGGCGCCGTGCGCAAACGTCCCCTTCTTACTGGTGGAATTGGCTATCAACCCAAAACAAGAGGAGAACGCCGCCGACGTCTAGTACGAGGTAACGAAATCACTGATGAAATCGTTCAGGTTAATGCAAAAATAATCACCCATGGCTCTAAACCACTTTTAGAGCTTATCGAAAAAAGTACTTCCACTTCAAAAGAATAAATGTATGAACCCTTCTAAGAGATGACGAACGAATATGCCCCCACGAAAAACTATGCCAAAACAAGCTGAAGTTAACATCGGATTAGTGGGTCATGTTGATCATGGCAAAACCACATTGGCCAAAGCCTTGTCGGGGGAATGGACGGATCGGCATTCTGAAGAACTTCGTCGAGGTATCTCGATAAAATTAGGATATGCAGATGTGGATATTTACAAGTGTTCTAAATGTAGAGGAGCCGCTGCGTATACAACAAGCTCCAAATGTAAAAAATGTGGAGGATCTGCGGAACCCATTCGTCGAATCTCGCTAGTGGACGCACCAGGACATGAGGTTTTAATGGCAACAATGATTTCTGGAGCGGCTCTAATGGATGGGGCTTTACTCCTTATTGCTGCGGATGAGAAGTGTCCTCAACCACAAACAAGAGAACATTTAGCAGCATTGGAAATCATTGGTGTTAATAAGATTATAATTGCACAAAACAAAATCGAACTTCTTTCGGAAAAACAAGCCATAAACAATTATAATGAAATCAAACGATTTGTTGCGGGTACCATTGCAGAAAATGCTCCAATTATTCCGATTTCTGCAATGTTTGGCACTAATATAGACGTGCTTATTCAAACAATTGAGAAAGTTATCCCCACGCCCAAACGTGACCTACAAAAAGCGGGTCTCTTCTATGTTGCTCGCTCCTTTGATATCAATAAGCCTGGTACAAGACCCGAAGAATTACAGGGCGGGGTTATTGGCGGCACAATCATTCAAGGAAAAGTATCTGTTGGGGATGAATTAGAGATTCGTCCAGGAATTCCAATTAAGAAAGATAAAGGATCCTTGAGCTATGAGC
>JABXGY010000247.1 GCA_016550395.1 archaeon
ACAAAATGATTTCGCGAAAATTGAAGGATATAACCAGAAAATCAGAATGATTCGAATATAAACGATTTTAGAAGGTGAAGCCTGCTGTAAATATAACTATGATGAGGGGGATTGAATGATGCGAATCCTAGGTGTTGTAGGAAGTCCTCGGCGTGGAGGTAATACAGAGATTCTTGTTGACGAAATATTAGACGGGGCCAAGGAAACAGGTGCAGAAGCTGAGAAAGTAATACTTGATGAACTTGATATTCGTCCCTGTAAGGGATGCTTTGCTTGCTCGAAAACCAATGAATGCGTGCAGGATGATGATATGAATATGGTTGCAATGAAGATGCGTCAGAGTCAGGTTTGGGTTTTGGGTACACCCATTTATTGGTGGGGACCTTCAGCCCAATTCAAAGCCTTCTTGGACCGATGGGTTAGCATCCCACGAACACATTTTCGAGGAAAACGGATTATTCTAACAATTCCCAGTGGTGGGGGTTCAGAGAGTTATGCCCGTCACACTGTCGGCATGCTAAACGATGTGTTTAATTATTTAGGTATGGAGCATTTTGCGACTATCCTTGCACCAGGATTTGGAGCCCGCGGAGAGGTACAAAACGCCCCCGATATTTTAGTGGCTGCGCGACGAGCAGGGAAGAAAGTGATCAATAAAATATGACACAACAAACTAGGTTGAAGGAAATAATGTGCGATGACAAAACCGATGAGCTTACAGGTGGGATGTGACTTCAACCAGTTCAAGCAGTATTATGAAGCCATTTTTGAAAAACTTGGTGAAACCGAGCAACACTTAGTCATTGAAAACCCAACCCACCTCATCATCTGGAG
Organism: archaeon; assembly: GCA_016550395.1. Classification (GTDB taxonomy): domain Archaea; phylum Asgardarchaeota; class Hermodarchaeia; order Hermodarchaeales; family Hermodarchaeaceae; genus Hermodarchaeum. The sequence continues at coordinate 835 of JABXGY010000247.1, forward strand.
GGAGGATGACCAAATTATTGGTCACGCTATCTGGCATGAATCGAGTACTGAAGAACACAGGCCTGGAGACCCCCGAGATCAAGATGATCAGGAAATCTTAGAAGAGCTACTTGGAAAGAAGTCCAAATTGATTGAACTTCACGAAGTCTGGCTCACTAAAAAGTATCGCGGGAGAGGTTATGGTAAAGCATTCTTTGCTTTTTTTGAGGAATTTATCCGACAGCAAGGATTTAGAAACATCATCTATTATGCCTATCATCCCGCAGCCCTCGCAATTTGTCGAAAGCGTGGATACAAAGAAATCTCTGGTCTTAAGATGCAGGGAATTGAGGGAAACTGGGAAACTATGTCTGTATTTTTATTGCCTTAACATAGAATGGATGATCTTGTGTAATTTTCTATAGCAGTAAAAATTTCTAATATTTAAGATTGTGTTTTAATAAAAAATGGTTTAAATCTCATTATGAAAATTACTCGTTTAAGGCTGTGTAGTGCTAATCGATATCATGTTCACTGAGCATTTCTTGATCTTCTGGAGTTATTTCAAGTTTCTTGATGCCTAATCGTTTCATTGCCGCTACGAGTTCTGCTTCCGTCATGTTCTTGGTGGATTTCCCTGTGTCCTCTTCGATACGTTCCACATCTCTTCGGTGAAGCTTGATGGTACTGGCAGTTCCAGCCATTAGGAAAATCATTGTGGTGCCGATGGCAATGCGCCGAAATGTTCGGCGTAATACGCGGCGTCGTCGTCGCCTGAGGAAACGTCTTCGACCGCCAAAGGAGCTACGTCTCATTGTTTCATCTCCCAAAATATGTGCTAGGAGTTTTTCATATTAATGTATCTTCGATATGTCAATAAAAAACATATTTTTGAAATTAATTGAACTTCATCACAGTACTATTTGTCAAGGGTGTCTTTGCTATCTTGGACCTTTTGAACCTACATATTTTTTAATAGAGACAGCAGTATAGGAGGATTTGGTGAGGAAGGAAGGTTTCTACAGAGTTGACAGTGATAATTTGATACGGATAATCCTGCTTCCATTCCGTCGCCAGATAGTATCCAGAGGGAAAAATGGCATGCTGCATTTAAAAAACTCCGGTAAAACTATAGGCGTAATTTTTCTTTTACTTCTGCTCTTTTTAACAACCCTTACGCTTCCCCCTGCATTGAGGGGAATCACTTCAGAGATAGACAATTTTTCGAGTGAAATGAAAAACCCAGCAAAATTTCCTTTGGAAGCACCAGTTCTAGCCACATCACCATTTGATCCACAAAATCAAATCGTCCACTCAACTGCGTCTGCTTTACCACCCTCACCAGGCTTACATGATCTTCTCTGGAATAGTACCTTTGGTGGCATTGAGGAGGAGATTGGTCATGACCTAATCGAATGCCAAGGTGGCGGTTTTGCTCTCGCTGGTTCAATTAGGAGTCAAGGTGAGGGGCTCGAGGACATGTGGTTAGTCCGCACTGATGTAGCTGGAAATCAAATTTGGAACAGCACGTTTGGTGGCACCAATCTTGACGTTGGCTGGTCACTAGTAGAGTGTGATGACGGAGGCTTTGCCCTCGCCGGCTACACCTCCAGCTACGGCGCCGGCAACACCGACTTCTGGCTGGTACGAACCGATGCAAGTGGCAACCATTTGTGGGACCAGACCTATGGGGATGTCGACGACGAATTTTGTTATGCGGTAATAGAGTGTGATGACGGAGGCTATGCCCTCGCCGGCTACACCTCCAGCTACGGCGCCGGCAACACCGACTTCTGGCTGGTACGAACCGATGCTGGCGGGAATCATTTGTGGAATCAAACCTATGGTGGTGCTGACTACGATTATGGTTATTCGATAGTCGAATGTATTGATGGGAACTTCACCCTCGTTGGATCCACGTTTAGTTCGGGTGTTGGAAGTTCAGATGCTTGGTTAGTACATACTGATCCAACAGGCAATCATCTTTGGGATCAGACTTACGGTTATACTGATTATGAAGTAGGTAATGACCTTGTGGTGTCCAGCGATACCGGTTATACCTTCGTTGGGTATACGAACAGTACTGGAGGTGGGGATGAAGACTGTTGGTTAGTACACACCGATTCAATAGGCAATCACCTGTGGAACCACACTTACCGAACCTCCAACCCTGATAGGGGCTACTCATTAATAGAATGTGAAGGTGGAGGCTATGCCCTTACAGGTGACACATTCAGAGATTATGATGTTGACACCGATATTTGGCTAATCCGTACTGATGAAACGGGTACCATTTTATGGAATCGAAAATTTGGTGGTGTCAATGACGATTATGGGTATGCATTGATAGAATGCCGAAGTGCTGATTTTGCGATCACTGGCTCTACACTGAGCTTTGGTGCTGGTTCTGAGGATGTATGGTTGATTCGCACCGATTCAATGGGCGAAGCCTTATGGCACCACACCTATGGCGGAACAGGAGGCGATGAAGCGTATTGCTTAATTGAGTGTAGTAATGGTGATTTTGTTTTTGCTGGTGAAACTCGTAATTGGGGTTCTGGGCAAATAGATTTTTGGTTAGTCCGCACCGATGCAGATGGCAACCACCTCTGGAACCACACCTATGGAGGGGACAGTGACGATGTTGCATATGAAGTAATAGAATGCACAGGTGGTGGTTTTGCTTTAATTGGTAAAACTTTCAGCTTTGGTGCGGGCAGTGCGGATATTTGGCTGGTCCGGACGGATGCGAATGGGAACCACTTGTGGAACCGAACTTATGGTGGAATTGACAATGACCATGGTTATGCGTTGGTGGAATCCAATGATGGAG
>JABXGY010000248.1 GCA_016550395.1 archaeon
AAATGATTGACCTCTCCAACCTCGACGCTTTTGAAAATGCTGCAACCTACCCTCATATCATCATTCTTCGCAAACCCCGTCGACATGAAGAGATACACAACAATATGACTCAACTACCCCTACCGCCCATACAATCAGGCGATTTCACTACACAATCAAGTCAAGATAATGCCATTCCTCAACATTACTTCGCGACCCTCCCCAATTATATCCTCACTCCATCTCTGACCGAAGAAAAATATTCTATCATCCGAAAACTAATACACAACACGATTCCTTTGGGTCAGACTTGTAATATTCGCTGTGGTATCGCAAAGACTGGGTTCACCCAACACCTCATCTCTAAAGATGAATACACGTGCTTATCTGCAAGAAAAAAACAACGCACACTAGCCTTTCTCAATGCTGGCGATGTCCGTCGCTATCACCTCCGCCAAAGTAAATACCTCACTTACACTCCAAAACTTACCTCTGATGACCAATGGCAGACCTTCCATGAACCCAAAATTGTTATCGCTGGTATGGCAAAACAGCTCCGCGTCGCTTTAGACTTTACTGGACACGCCTTAGGACGAGTTTATTATATTACTCAACAACAAGCACCTTACAATCCATACTTTCTCCTAGCGGTCCTCAACTCCCGGCTCGTCAATGCCTATTTCTCCCTCTTATTTGTCGCCACTCACCTCCGCAGTGGTTACATCCGTTACAACGCTACCTATCTCAATCAAATTCCCCTTGCTACTCCAACCCAACACCAAGAAGAGGAACTCGTTGACCTAGCTACTCTCGTTATGCAACATCCCAAATATTTGAAGAAAGGTCTCGATCAGGAAATTGATCAGGCTGTGGCTAACCTCTATGGACTCAGCTATAATGATGTAGAGCTGCTTGAGGGATAGATTTTTAAATTAGTACATTCCATCATTTTTTAAAAATAACTTGTCTCATGTCATGAGATAAAAAGATTAAAAAGCAAAAACTTACTATTTCCCCCTGAGAATAGAGATGATGGCCATGCAAAGCCAAGATGTAATTTCCTTCAAACCTGAACGAATAAAAATTATCCGGGATAAAAAAACGATGGACGCCTTATATGATCCCAATCATTATCCTATTATAAAGGCTCTCCGTAAGGGACCAATGACCGTCCGAGAAATTGAAGAAGCTTATAAGAAAGAAGCAAAAGACGTGGAAGATCTCGAAGCTAAATCAGATAAAACTATTTATCGCTATTTGAAAGTTCTTGAGAAAGCTGGTTTAGTTGTGCCAGCTGGCCAGCGCGTGGTCATGGGAAAAACTGCAACAGAAACCCTCTTTGCTCGGACTGCTGAAGCTTTTCTTGGTGACAAAACCAGTAGTGAATATTGGGAAACTGATACTGCAAAACTCATCACTAAAACCATTGGGAAAATGCTCGGGAAAGGGTATGGGGATAGTTCTCCTGATTTCGCTTGTATGGAAAAGTTCATGCAAAAATGGGATGCTGAAACGACTAAGCAAACACTGGCAATAATGGAAAACGCAGATGAAGAGCTCTTTGATTTATTCGCTTCAGTTGATTGGAAATCAAAGAACAAGGTTATTTCCTTTGTGGGCTTTTTTGCAACTATTCTAAATGAGCCAAAACTTCTTGAAGCGCTTAAGAATTGCTTTAAGTAAGAACTTCGATTGTTCGTGCATTTAAGGCACGAATTATTTTTGTTTATTCTTCCTCGTTGTTAGTAAACGGCAATTGTCTAGCTAATTGGCTATTCTAAATTAGCTCTAAGTTGTGTTTTTGCTATGTGTAGGCGTTTATTTTTCTCGACAAATAAATTATCCTCTTCAAAACCGATACATTTATATCAGAATATAGGATATTATTCTCGTCCTATAAGAATATTGGGACATATGGTGGTAGAATAATAATGGCTAAAAAGAAAGTTCGCTTCGATCGAGTCGGGGTCGGTGAACGGGCAGCACTCGGTTGTCGCAATCCTAATCCAACTCCTCAATTCCTTCGAGCATACAAAGTCGTGACCTCACGGAAAGTTTCGAACTGGTAAAAGTCGAACAAAGAAAAAATAGAGGCAGTGATTTAGAATGGACTCCACAGATCGCGTTAATCGTCAATTGAAATATGAAAGTTATAAAATTCGCTCTGCGCTTGCGGCTCCCCTTAGATAAGTAAAACAACGTATGAAGGGATGAGGTGTTTAGGAGCTTCAAGTCAATGATGCTACACCAACGACGGGCCTTCCCGAAATTCATGAATGCTCATGAAAATTCGTTGTCCTTCAGTAGGTCCACAAGCCTCAAGCAAGCCGAACAGGAACTTGGTGAAGCTCCTCAAACCTCTTGGTCGGCTCAAATGAATGGAAGGCCCGTCATCTTTTCTTTCTTCTCAACTCTACTTCATTCTAACACAAAGGAAAACGGTTTTTTCGTTTTTATTGAAAAATACTCCAAATTATGGAGGCTTCTGTCATTCTGGTGATCTTTGATGCTAAAACCCACTCATTGGAGCTGCCCCCTTCCACCCCTTATCAGGAATTATTCACCACAAACACGCCTCTCCCTATGTTCCAGCTAACTGTGGGTGGGTTTTGGCATCATATTTTTTTATCTATAATTCACGAAAGCAAAAGCTTTTTACATAATGTGAGATGGTATTCTCATTACTGTAGAAAATTAGGGTATGCATTAACACGAAGTATTCTCAAATAGGTGAAATTATTGAGCTCAAAAGTCTATTTTGGTTCCATCCAGCAAGGAAGGGATGCTGCTTTTGCCTCGCTGGCTGCTAAACTTGATAAACTTATCGAACACCTTGATTTTTCCACAATCAAAAAACAAGACAAGGTCGCTGTAAAAATGCACCTTGGCTTCGCTGTTGGATATCAAACAGTACCTGTGTTTTTCGTCAGGCGCATTGTCAAAGCGGTGAAGGAAGCAGGTGGTTGGCCATTTATTACTGACAATCCAACTTCTGTGTATAATGCGGCTGACCGTGGTTATACGGAAGAAACCTGTGGTTGTCCATTGATTCCCATTGCTGGGGTCAAGGATGGTTACACCAAACGGGTCAAGGTGGACTTTCATAAGGTAAAATCTTTGGAAATGGGGGGTGTGATTAATGACGCTGATGTTCTCATTGACTTAACTCACGCAAAAGGACATGCTAACTGTGGTTATGGTGGTGCTGTGAAAAATATCGCTTTAGGTGGGTATGCTGGCACAACGCGGTGGCACCGTATCCATGGCGTAGAGAATGACTTTCCCTGGTGGGATCCCGACAAATGTACGCCTGAACATGCCCAGAAACTGGTGGAAACTTGTCCTTACCATGCCCTTACTTATGATGCAAAAAAACATAAGTTGAATATTGCGCGATTCGCATGCCATTATGGTAACTGCACTGAATGTCTCAAAGCAGACAAGAACGTGGGCTGTCTCAATTTGCAACCTGAACAATTTGAAGCCTTCCAAGAAATGATGGCAATCACAGCCAAGCACGTATTGGATACTTTTGACAAGGATAAACGCTTCTTCATCAATGTCGCATTAGATATCACGCCCCATTGCGATTGTGTTGGAATCATTCAACCCGCTGTAGTGCCACATATTGGAATTTTAGCAAGTCGTGATATTGTGGCAATTGACCAAGCGACTCTCGATCTAATCGCGAAAAAAGGATTGATTGAAAGTGAGATTCCTCCATATTTCAAACATGTGAATCTTGATCCAAAGGTGGATTTACATCCCTTTCAAAGGCTATGGGGACCGTATAAGGATCCATATCTAGTCACAAAACATACAGAAAAGCTCAAGCTGGGAACCCGAAAATATGAGCTAATTGAGGTTTTGTCACCCACTGAGACTTTAACGATGAAGCCACCTAAGCATGAATTTGAACGGGCCCCATCATTCTTCTAAATCAATAGATTCCGAAGGACCTGTTTAGGTTCTTAGCAATCATCCT
>JABXGY010000249.1 GCA_016550395.1 archaeon
AAGCAAAAACCAGAATCAGAACATTTACGGGTTCCAAAACATTCACATTGCGAGTTATGCGGTGCACCAGTCCGTTATGGAATGGAATATTGTAATGCAGAGCACAAAAAATTGTTTGAAAAGAAAGCTAGAAATGAACGGCTGAAAAACGCAATTCCAGTTATTTTTGTAATAATAATTGCTGCAGCATCATTGCTCATCTCAATAATGATGTTTGCCCCTCCCCCCTAACAAGTCCAAGAAGAGTTACCAAGGGGATAGAGAAGCGACCGTACTATCAGGGATTTTTCCCCTTTCGACATCACTGAGAGCATTATCAATAATTTCCAGTGCGTGATCAGCTTCTGATTGTGAGAGATTATATGCCGGACAAACTCGAAGAACCGACTCACCCAAAGTTGTTAGGATTAGACCAAGTTCACCAGCCCGCCAACAAACCTTCGAAGCTTCAAGTCGTGCTGGTTCTCGCGTCTTATGATCCTTAACTAGATCAACTCCTATGAGCATTCCTTTGCCTCTGATATCCCCAATTAGGTGATGATCTCTTTTCATTTCTTCAAAGCGTTTCTTTAGATAAGCGCCCATCTTCTTGCCCTTTTCGATTAGATTATCTTTCCTGATCACATCAATAACTGCCAATGCCACTGCACATACAATGGGATTCGCAATTCCTGTTCCAATCGCTGATGGAGGTTTTAATTCATCCATTACTGACGCCCGACCAATAACCCCACTGAGCGGAACGCCTGCAGAAAAGCCCTTACCAAAGGCTGTTAGATCAGGGACAAGATTATATTGTTCCGATAAGAACCACGAACCACATCTTCCACATCCGGTTTGAATTTCATCAAGAGCAAACAACATACCGTGTTTTTGACAAATTTCCTCAAGACCTTTTAGCCATTCAACAGGCGGAAAGATGTAGCCCCCATCTGACCCAACTGGTTCAGTAATAATTGCTGCAACTTCTTCAGGAGGTACGAGATGTTTTAGTACAGTTTTCAAATAGTCCAAACATGCTAGTCCACAATTAGGATATTCTTGTTTGAAGATGCATCTGTAACAATCTGCAAAGGGAACATGATAAATCTCTGGAATAAATGGCCCCAAATATCGGCGTTGAATCGTTGAAAATGCACTCAGAGACAAGGCACCATAAAGTGCCCCATAATATCCTTTAAGAAAAGTGATGATTTTAGGGCGTTTAGTTCCCACTCGAGCAAGCTTTACTGTCAAATCCATTGCCGCTGCCCCAGCCAGCTGATAGATCGTCCTTTTCGTGAAATCTCCTCGTGGTAATTCATTTAATTTCTCAGCCAGATCAACGGCTAGTTCATGATATCCGTAAAGAGGTGGGTAATGAACAAGTTGATCTGCTTGTTCTTGAATTGCTTTTACCACTGCTGGATGCCGATGCCCTATTGGCAGAGCTGCGGCTCCACCAAGAAAATCAATGTATTCATTTCCATCCTTGTCCCATACTTTTGAGCCTTCAGCACGAACAGCCACTACTGGGTAGTATGCTAACCGGAGTGCCTGACCAATCGCTTTCCTGTCCCGGTGGACTACCTTCATTCCTTTTTTAACTACTCCCATTTAGACCAGCTTCATTTGAATTCCTTTTTAGATTCCAAATATTGAGACAGAGTCATTAGCAGGGAACATTCAGTGCGAATCGTGAAATTCTGTACCCCAACTATCCACAGCCAGAATGGCATCTCGAACCATCCCAGGTGAGATTGCTAATGGCATGTTACCCATCGTATCTTTGGGGTCACATGCTTTTTCAGCCGCAGTACCAAGATCGTCAACATTGATATCTCCAAGTTGCATGAGAGTGATAGGAAGACCTACTTGATGTTCCCAAGACATTATACGCTCAATCTCCTGGGGATCACGGTTTTCTAGCACCATTTGCACTAATACACAAAAAGCAACAATTTCACCATGATTAGCTTTCACTCCAGAAATGAAAGTTAAGCCATTGTGAATAGCATGCGCTGCAGCTAAACCAGTACTTTCAGCACAAAGACTACTTAGAAGCTTGATGGATTCAAAGATACGTTCAACGTAGGGAGTAACTAATTTCTGTTCAAGATCCTTAGCAGCTCGGTATCCGTAGGTGAGTAGATTGTGCTCGCATAATTCTCCAATCCAAGGGGAAACAGCAGTCGGACGCCCAAACAATAGACTGGAAGCCTTCGGTTGAGCAACACAAGCCTTTGCTTCAATATTAGCTCCTAATGCATCACCCATCCCCCAGACCGTAAATTTAGCTGGAGCCGTCACTAGAATCTCAGGGTCAACTAATACCAAATCAGGATTTTTAGGATAGAAGAGATATTCAAGCCATTCATGTTTCTCAGTATAAATGACCGATAAGGCACTAGCATCAGCATTGGTTGCACACTGTGTTGGTACACAAGCAACAGGAAGCTGTAACTTATATGCAACAGCTTTCGCAGTATCAACAGCTACTCCCCCGCCTACACCAATGATTACATCAGCTTTCTCTTTTTTTCCAATCTCACTCAGACGGTCAATCGTTGGATAAGTAGACATCCGGACGGTATTATCTAATGCCACGATGTTGGTGTTGGACTCGTTAAGACTCTTCTCGACTCGTTTTTTTGTAATACTTAATGCTGTTTTTCCACCTAGAATCAAAGCTTGTTTGCCAATTTTACCAATATGAGCACCAAGTTCATCCAATGCGCCGCGTCCTTGAACATATCGACTTGCTGATCCGAAGATTTTCATCTGACTGGATTCCATTTAATTTCACCTGCTATGATGGTTTGGCGAAGAGCCTTTAGAAGTAACTTCTATAAGTAATGCACGCAAATCGAATCTTCCTATTTTATCAAATTTCATAAACACTTTAGAAATAAAAGTGAATATTTAGGGTTATGACTTCAATTTGGCTTCCAAAAAAAGAAGAGATTTCAGCCTTATTGAGTGGATCTTATCGAACAGATGTTAATGGCTGGATTCGTATTCACCTTAATGGTGATTATCAGCAAATGGGATTCCAACACGGATATTGGCTCGCTCACGAAATTCATGCAAATGTGAAACAGACGGGTATGTTTCTTGATAAGGCCGAAAAATATCCATGGAAGAGGTTTCGAACTGATGCAGAAAAGATATGCTGGCATATGACCCCTGAGAATCTTCAAGAAGAAATTCAAGCTGTTGAGGCAGGTTTGCGGCTCCGAGGAATCAAGGATATCAGTTGGAAAGACATTCTCGCAATTAATGCCTATGGTGATACCCTCTCTTGTCATTATGCAAAGGAGCATGAAAAGAAACGAGATACTCGCCGAAAAAGTGGACATTGTAGTGCCTTCATCGCAACTGGGAAGACGACAAAAGATGGGCGAATTGTTCTTTGTCACAACACATGGTTTTCCTATATTATTGGAACGACTTACAATATCATGATGAGTCTAAGTCCCTCTGAAGGGCATAAAATGTTCATTCACACTTGGCCGGGAGCGATAGGGGGAGCAACTATAGATTGGGATATGAATGCAGCAGGGATTATGTGTGCAGAGACGACAATTACTGGAGCAAGTAAATTCAAGCGGGATGAAATTCCTTATTTTGTTCGAGGTCGGCTAGCAATTCAATTTGCAGATTCCATTGATGAATGGATGAAAACAATGATTGAAGGAAATAATGGTGGATGGGCAAACGCCTATTTGGTCGGAGATGCAAAAACCAATGAGATCGGATGGTTAGAACTTGGAATATTCGAGCATGCTATTCGTCGAACTCGAAATGGATATTTTGTAGGTGCAAATTGGGCATTAGATGATGATGTAAAAGCAGAATGTGTAGGAGTAAGTTTCGATGAAAAAGCCTCGCATTCCTGTGCATCACGAACACAACGTCTTCTCCAACTGATGGAAACGTTTGATGGCAAAATCGATATTGATATTGCTAAACAGATAATCAGTGACCACTTTGATGTATCATTAGAAAAAGAACAACCATCGGCAAATACCATTTGTGGTCATACAGAATTTGATGAAAGAGGATTGAAAGAATGGAAATGTGGTCCCTTTGAACCATTTGGTGCAACTGATGCGAAGGTCGTTACCAGTGCGTTGAATGAAGCTGGTTCATGGTGGGCACACTGGGGTCCTGCCTGCAATATCCACTTTGATTCGAAGGCGTTTTTCACGAAACACCCTGAATATGGGTGGCAGGAACCGTATACTCGAGACATTACTCCCTATCCTTGGACCCTATTCCTGGCAGATCAGAATTGGAAGAATTGGCAATAGGTTTAGTATTCGAAGAACCTTTAGACCGATGAAGTAAGTAACTACCCTTGAGTTAACAAGAAATTCTTTACCTTACTACCCTCAAGATCAACTATAGCTCCTCGAAGAACCCCTTCGAGATATTCACTACCAGGATTAATTGCTAACGTTTTCCCAATTTTTTGAAATCCTCTCGATTCATGGATATGTCCATGCAAACTAAGCAAAGGATGGTACTTCTCTATTGCAGCCCGAACAGCTTTACTTCCTACAGGCTGATCTTCAATCCGTCCACCTTTGGTTTGTACCTGAAGGTCACCCTCAGTCGTTTCTTTTAATACAGGGCAGAGATCCAAAGTTGAATCAAACGGAGGAACATGCATATTAAAAACTGATAACTCAGGGTTCTTTAACTTAGAAGCCATCGCTTCAATGCGTTCGTCTAATTCTTCTTCAGGAACATCTCTGGGGCATTCCCAAGGCGTTATATTACCATGCCCCAGGGAGATCATTTCATGTTCGTCGTCAAGCATCACAACTTTTTCGTCAGGATTAACTACATAATCCGAAGAATTCAAAACGACATCAATTTCAAGTCGATCATCATTTCCAGGACATACAAACATCTTAATCTCTGAATCACCAAGTCTTTCCTCTGCTAACTTTATCCACCGAAGAAGTTCATCTTGCATAAC
>JABXGY010000250.1 GCA_016550395.1 archaeon
ACGTGGTAAAGTAATCAACGAAGACATCGAAGGTGAGAAAGCTACCTACCCCGCAGTTACGATTCGTGAACTCGCCCACGAATCCTACTTCCCTGCACTCGAACACGCTGGAATTACAAATAACGAAATCGAAGCAAGTGTCATCGGCATAGCCGCAGAAGCCTTCGCAGGCCAAGGCGCTGCCGCTGCTCTCATCGCTGACGAAGTCGGCATAATTGGCAAACCCACAATGCGTGTTGAAACTGCATGCGCTACTGGCTCTACAGCTATTCGAACCGCCTGGGCACAAATCGCCTCTGGGCAATTCGATGTCATGGCTGCCATTGGCGTTGAAACGATGACTTGGGTATCGACAGCTTATGCAACTGAACTAATGTCAGTAGCTGGAGATCACAGGTGGGAGTATCCTTATGGAATTAGTTTTCCAACTTTCTACTCCCTTTATGCAGCACGAAAGATGGCTATTGATGGTCTTACACGCGATCAGCTCTCTGCTGTCTCTGTGAAAAGTCATTACTATGGCTACTATAACAAATTAGCACATCTACGTCGAAAGGTATCAATTGAGGATGCCAATCAAGCTGTCCCTATTGCTTTACCCCTTCGGCTCTACGACTGTTGCTTAATTAGCGATGGTGCAGCTACCGTTATCCTTGCTAATGAAGAAAAAGCTAAAGAAATGTCAAGTGATCCACTCTGGATTACCGGTCTTGGGTGTTCCTCTGATACAATGCGTGTCACGGATCGTCCTAATCTCACCAATTTAGGTGGTTCGGTTAGGGCAGCTGAGATGGCTTATAAAAACTCAGGACGTTCACCCAAAGATATTGATGTAGCATATGTTCACGACTGCTTTAGCGTCGCAGAGGTCATGGCTTATGAAGACCTCGGCTTTTGTGAACGGGGCCAGGGAGGAAAATGGGCTGAAGAACGTGGACCCTACATCGACGGACCAGGTGTACCGGTGAATGTTGATGGTGGACTCAAATCCAAGGGTCACCCCTTGGGGGCTACAGGTATCGGACAAGTCGTTGATGCCTATAAGCAAGTCTTTGGGACGGCAGAAAAGGAACGTCAAGTACCAGACGCCAAAGTGGCATTGTGCCATAATGTCGGTCAACATGGACAGTTTGTGAACGTGTTTATCTTGGAGCCCTGAGGTGAAATGTAATGAGTGAACCCCAATTAGGTTTAGTACAAGAATTATCGTCAGATGTAAAGCATCGACAACGAATGACTGCTGAATTTCGAAAATTCATTGATGGGCTCAAGGAAGGGAAATTCCTAGCTACTGAATGTAAGTCGTGTGGCAAGAAATTCATGCCTCCCCGATTTACATGTCCATGCGGTGGAAAGGACTTAGAGTGGTTTGAAGTGAATCCTCAAGGCACGCTTTACTCTTGGTCCATTGTACATTTTGCCCCCGAAGGCATTGCTAAGAAAACCAATGTTCCCTATGCGGTTGGCATAATCGAGTTTGAAGATAACCTTCACTTGACGGGTCACCTAAAGGGATTAACCAGTAAACCAAAAGTTGGTATGAAGGTAAAAATTGAACCGCAAGAACTCGATAGCGGTGACCTTGCTTACTTTATCAAGCCTGCTTAGCCGTTGCTAGCAGGCTTACCTCTCTCCTTTTTTTACTGTATTATTTAGGCTAGTTCTTGGAGGGTTTTACTGAATTCCTTCAATTTGAGGGGCTGTTTGACTAGTGGTGTCTTTTCAATTTGAGGAAGGGAAGTTCGATACACAGGACGAGTTTCTTGATAGAAGATTCCGATGGGAATATTGTCGCCCCATTCATCGGCTCGTTGCATCGCTGCATAGTAATCAGAAGAATCGTGTCCCTGTTCTTCGAGTTTGTAGACCCGGTCACGGTAGAATTGATAGTCTTGGACACGATTGAAAGTAATGCACACTTGGAGTATATCGACGAGGGCGAAGCCCTTGTGTTGGATGGCTGCCTTCATGAGTTCTTTGAGATGGTCCACGTCGCCAACCCAGCCCCGAGCGACGAAACTAGCGTTACTTGCTAAGGCGATTTTAAGGGGTTCGATGCGTGGAGGAAAAGCACCGTGGGGTGTGGTTTTACTCACATAACCTTGCGTGCTGGTGGGCGAAGTTTGTCCAGTGGTGAGTCCATAGACTTTATTGTTGTGTGTGAAGAGTTTGACATCAACATTGCGGCGCGCTGCGTGAGGGAAGTGTCCAAGACCTTCATCGTATTGATCGCCATCTCCAGCATGACCTATGATGGTGAGGTCATGGTTTGTCAACTTAATTCCGGTCATAACGGGAAGGACACGACCATGGATGCCATGAAAGCCGTTAACGTTGACGTAGTTGTACATTTTTCCATGGCAGCCAATCCCGGTCACTAACATGACTTGTTCTCGTTGGATGCCTAAGTCAACGATGGCACTTTGTAGGGCTCGTAGAACGCCAAAGTTTCCACAACCAGGACACCATGTATTGGTTTCATCTGTTTTGAGGTTGATTCGTGTAGGTGGTTCCATCATATTTCCTCCTTGATGCGTCGTGTGAGTTGAAGTGGATTGAATCCTCGCCCATCATAACGGAGTATCCTCTTGGTGAGTTCAATAGATGTATGTTCTTTGATGAGGCTTCCTAGTTGGGCTGTTTGGTTTCCCTCAACTAGAATCGGATTTTGATCATTCAGTCCTGCTTTTACAGCCTCAGCGGGAAAGGGGGTGAGATAGATGACTTGTAGAAAGTTAGCTTTGATGTTATCTTTATCGAGGAGTCGAAGTGCTTCGAGGGCGACGCCTTTGGTGGATCCCCAACCAACAAGGGTAACATCCGCCTTCTTGGGACCATATATCTTTGTACACGGTTTCTTTTCAAGTCGTTTGAGAAGTTTCGGTACTTTTCGATATCGTTTATCCGCCATTTCTGTGGCGATCGAGCATCTGTCACCGTGAAAACCACTCTCTTTATGTACAGCGGAATCAGAGTGGGTTAGAGCACCAGGTGTCCCAGGTATTAGCCTGGGTGAAATTCCATCTTCAGTCAGCCTATGACGATGGTATGGTTCTTTATCAGAGTAAGGTGTCATAGGAAGGAGCTTACCGCGGTTAATCACCAACTTCTCGATGCTGAAGGGTTGAGTGGATGCGTGACTTTCAAGCAGGTGCTTATCAGTTAGGAGGATGATAGGGATTTGGAATTCATCGGCGAGGTTAAAGGCATCAATCGTGAACTCAAAACACTCGTTTACATCGCCAGGAGCAATAACAACTCTTGGAAACTCTCCATGTGAAGCATGAATAGCAAACCGCAGATCACTCTGTGCAGTATAAGTGGGAAGTCCCGTGCTAGGTCCGGTTCGCTGAGCTAGCATAAGAACAAGGGGCGTCTCAACCATCCCTGCCATACTCAAAGCTTCGGTCATAAGGCAGAATCCACCACCAGAAGTACCAGTCATAGTCCGAACACCTGCATAGGATGCTCCTACTGCCATGTTGATAGCAGCAATCTCACTCTCGGTTTGAACAGTCACTATACCGAAACGTTCTGCTTGCGCGATGAGAAAATGAAGCAAGGGTGATGCCGGTGTCATTGGATATGCTGCATAGAATTTACAGCCAGCGGCGATCGCACCTAACGCAATCGCTTCATTACCCGTGAGAAGAATCCGATTCTTCTGAACCTTTTTACTCGGTTGAAGTTGGTAGGCAAGCTTCTTAGAGTAATGTTCTTTAGTGTAGTCATATCCTGCACGGGCAGCGTTAACATTCATAGCAACTACTTTGTCACCTTTGTCTGTGAAAATTTCCTGAAGTATATCTTCAAGGATTTCGATATTGTAACCAAGAATCCCAATCGCAGCGCCAAGAGCAACTGTGTTTCGGACTACGGGGCGACCCTTCACTTCTTTGACGATGGTTTTAAGCGGAACTGGGAAGAGGTTCTTTACATCTTTTGGGAGGTCAGTGCTGTCCGTAGCAATTTCATCACTATCATAGATGATGCCACCTCCCTGCTTGAGTTCTTTCCAATGCCGTTGAATCGTATTGGCATCTAACGCAATAATGAGGTCATGGTTATCCCAATGGTTATATACCAAATCTTGACCCGCTCGAACCATGTAGAAATTATGGCCACCTCGAATTAGGGAGGGATAATCCACAGTCCCGAAGACATGTAACCCGCCTCGCATGAATACCTTCCCGAGAGAGAATCCCGCGGCTGAGATGCCAGCACCGGCCTCACCACCAATCAAAATCGAAATCTCTTCGTCTGCCATGTCGTATCATCGCTCCGATACACAAGAAGTTAGCAACTCTTCAAAATTCTTTGGATATTCTTAGAACTGTAATGCATCATCAGTGGAAAAGTATCTTAGATTTGTACCCGACTTATCGCTTTTCAATGAATAGTTAGCTGGGGCTCCAGAATAGTACATTAACTTTCCTTGCCGATGACACAAGAGTTTAAATTTAGGCTTAAAATAAGAGGGCTCGGAGTAGAGTAATGGTGAAGTGCGCCATTCATCCCCAGCGAGATGCGATTGCGATTTGCCGCATTTGCGGTGTTGGGCTTTGTGCTGACTGTCATCAGAAAATTGGTGGTATCAGCTATTGTTTGTCTTGTATTGATGAGGGTCGTTATCGCCCTCCTGGAAAAACTATTGCTCCAACTCCTAGTCCTCC
>JABXGY010000251.1 GCA_016550395.1 archaeon
GAAGCTCGCTGCCGGCTGCAACAAAAATTGTTGCTCCCACTCCACACTCTTCGGAAGCACACCTCCACTCTGCATACCAGCACTACTACCAAATATAATTAGCACCAAAATTAATACTAACGAAACCTTACCCGGACTCTCCATACACATCCAACAGAAGAAAACCATACTCCAATAAAATACTACCCTTTCGAACATTAATACTTAGAACAAAAAAACTCGAAATGGAGTTGGCACTAAAACTTCCAATAATCTGCCGTTCGAACGCGTTCTATGAGGAATAGATACACCGAAATGCCTAACGACGCCACGCCTTCACACGTTCCCGCTCTTCCCGACTCTTCTGCTCAAACCACGCCTAAAACTTGAATCCCTGCTTCATTTTTTGTTGTGATGAGTAATAAGGTTGTATGAAGTTTAGAAGCTCTAGTATCACCACCATAGTTAGTGATGCTACGAAAGTCATGAACCACAGAATGGTACCATGTGATATCCGTTGAACACGCATGAACTCGCTTTGATCATCTTGTAATCCCGGGGCAAGTAATGTCAATCCATCAGGCCAACCAAGAACAATACGAAACTGGAATTGCATTGCATCCACATCATGAAATCCGACAATAGCCAGCGGATAAGTCGCCGGCACGAAGTATATTACAGTTTGACTCAAACTAAGGGGAACTCTTGCCACTACTAGCACGACACTTGCGAAGGCAGTCAACACTGACAGCAGAACAGCTAGGGCCAAAACAGAGTATCGAATCCACACCGTCTGTTTTCGAAGAACAAACCACGCAGCAAAACACACCATAAGCGTGATTAAAATCGAAACTCACCGCTCTCATTGATAAACTTCTTATCTCTTGCATTGCTATAAAAGTTACTATTTTTAACGTAAAACGCGTTAATTTCATCTCAATAGAAATTAGAAGGTATGAATACCACAAAGATTTACATTGAAACGAAATCAACGACGAATTCCTAACGGCGCCATGCCTTCAATCGCTCACGTTCTTCCCGACTCTTCTGCTCAAACCAGGCCCACGGTTTTTCTTCCCGATGTCCATCCGGATACGCAAGAATGATTCGATCTGTGCATGAAAAACACGGATCAATTGAGGCGAGGGCGATGGGTACATCGGCGATTTTTCCGCCTTTGAGGATTTCGACAACGGAGGGAATGTTGCCGAGGGTGGGGGCGCGGGCTTTGTGGCGTTCGGGTTTGTCGCTGCCGTTGCTGACGACGTAGTGGACGACTTCGCCGCGGGGGGCTTCGAAGGTGCTGAGGGCGTGACCGGGTGGGACGCGGCGGGGGGCGCGAACGCTGATATCGCCTCGGGGGAGGTTGTTGAGCCAGTCAATGCAGCAGTTGCATGAATCAATGGTTTCGAGGATACGGACGACTACGCGGCCGGCGACGTCGCAGAGGTCGGAGGTCCGGGTTTCCCAGTGTTTACCTTCACTTTCTTTGTAGGGTGTGCGGGGTTGGGTGTTGCGGACATCCCAGTTAATATCAGAAGCTCGTGCCGTGGGACCTGTGGCACAGAGGGCTTTCCCGACTTCTGTTTCGAGAATACCGACGCCTAAAGCACGATCAAGAATGGTTTGTTCCTTTAAAATTAAGTCCAGATAATGTTGCATTCGGTCTCGGATTTTTTCCATCCGGTCAACCATGGATGGCACTTGGTCTTTCGTGACATCATGGCGGACGCCGCCAATGATGTTATTGGCATAATTGACCCGATTCCCACAGATCTCTTCGATGACGTCCATGGCGTATTCGCGGTCTCGCCACGAATAATGGAAGAGGGTATCCCAGCCAATCTCGTGACCTGCAACGCCCAACCAGAGAATGTGGCTGTGAATTCGGTTCAACTCATTCATGATGCCCCGAATGTATAAGCCACGTGGTGGTACGTCTAAATCGAGAATCTCTTCTACGGCTTGGACATAACAGGTGGTGTGGGATTGTGAGCAGATGCCACAGATGCGTTCAGCAAGGTAAACGTTTTGGTTGAAGCTTCGGCTCTCAAATGCCTTTTCAATTCCCCTGTGAACATAGCCAATACGGGGGTCGACGTCGACAACGATTTCTCCATCAACGGTGATGGTGAAGTTTTCGGGTTCTTTAAGAGCGGGGTGTTGGGGACCGATGGGAATTGTCATAGTCATTGGTTGTTTTGCCATAGTGGGTCAACTACCTGAATGTTTTCAGAGTAGTAGGTTCATGCCCTATTCTTCCTTAAGAGATTTTGGTTTTGCCAACCTTTAACGGGGTTAACTCGTGGTTTTATTTATACTGTTTTGCCAGCCCTTTGACTTCAGTAATGTCAAGTTTTAATCCTTTTGCGACGCGGGTCCCATATTCTGGGTGAACTCTATAGAAAATAGCGGTTTGACGGAGTTGAATTTCTTTTTTCGCGTTTCTAAGGTGGTCTACGATATTGCCAATGAGGTGGTCACGGTCAGTGTCAGTCATTACCTTCTCGTAGAGAGCGCGAGGTTGGATGAAGTCATCGTTGGGATGACTATATGGGTGGCGACCAGCTTTTCTGGTCACTTCGAATTGCGGTTCTGCTGTGGTTGGATCAGGTTCAGGTCCACCCATACTGTTTGGCCAGTAGTTGGGATGACCACTTGTTTCTTCTCGTCGCATGAATCCGTCGCGTTGGTAGTTGTGAACTGGATCTTTGGGTGCGTTAATGGGGAGTTGTTCATAGTTAGCTCCTAGGCGATATCGGTGAGCGTCATGGTAGGAGAATATGCGTCCTTGCAGCATCTTATCTGGGGAGGCTGCGATACCAGGTACGAAGTTACCGGGGCAGAATGCTGATTGCTCCACATCCGCGAAATAATTGGTGGGGTTGCGGTTGAGGACCATCCGTCCTAGGGGTTTAACAGGATAGTCACCATGGGGCCAGACTTTGGTGATGTCAAAGATGTTGAATCGGTATTTTTCGGCATCTTTAGGAGGCATTATTTGGACTTCGACATTCCAGACTGGATATTCTCCCCGTTCGATAGCATCGTAGAGATCGCGAGTCGCGTGGTCAGGGTCCTTGCCTTTCATGATTTCCGCTTCTTGTCTTGTAAAGTTTTGAATACCTTGGGCGGTTTTGAAGTGATATTTAACCCACCAGTATTCGCCTTTGTCGTTGTACCATTTGTAGGTGTGTCCGCTGTAGCCGTTCATGTGTCGATACGTTTTGGGTGTGCCTCTATCGGAAAAGAGGATGGTAACTTGGTGGATAGATTCAGGGGTGAGGGAAAGGAAATCCCAGAACATATCAGGGTCTTTGGTGTTTGTCGCAGGATTGCGTTTCTGAGTATGAATGAAATCAGGGAATTTCATAGGATCACGAATGAAGAAGACGGGTGTGTTGTTCATGACCAGGTCATAATTGCCTTCCTCTGTATAGATTTTCATGGCAAAGCCACGAGGATCTCTTTCGGCATCTGCTGATCCCTTCTCGCCCCCGACAGTTGAGAAGCGAACAAAAAGATCAGTTTTCTTACCAACTTTAGACAGAAATTTTGCTTTTGTGTATTTCGAGAGGTCATGGGTGACTTCAAAGTACCCAAAAGCTCCCGCACCTTTAGCATGGACGACTCGTTCAGGGATTCGTTCGCGGTTGAAATGGGCAAGTTTTTGGACAAGGTGGACATCCTGTAGAAGAACTGGACCAGGATCACCGGCTGTTACACTATTTTGGTCATCATCAACGGGAGAGCCAAAACTGGTTGTATACCGTTTTTTCTTCGCCAATACTTACTCCTCCAAGATTTGATTAATCAGAGGTAGTACTTTTCAGCTTTAAATTCCCTTACCTCTTTCTAGTCACTAAAGTTATTGATGACAATAGTAAGACATGGGTTTAGGGAAACCTCAACGATATTAAATAGGAGAGTGTTCAATGATTTTCTAATCCTTAAGGAGGATTTAATATGCAAAAATTAGATGCACGACAACTTCGGGCTCGATGTAAAGTACGTGAATTCGCCTGTAAGACCAGTGCTGAGTTATCTACCTTGGAAGGTGTTGTGGGGCAACCCCGTGCCCTCAATGCCATGCAATTCGGGTTAGAAATTCCTGATAAGGGCTTTAATATCTATGTGGCGGGAATGCCCGGAACGGGACGATCTACAGCAATTGAACGGTTTTTAAAAGAACTTGCAGCAACCAAACCAGTCCCATCAGATTGGTGTTATGTGACTAATTATGCTAACCAGTTTATACCAAAGGCTCTTGAGTTTCCTGCTGGAATGGGTAAAGTCTTTGCTAGTAAGGTTGATCGGTTTATTGAAGCTTCACGAACCTCAATTCAGCAAATGTTAGAAAGTGAGGAATATGCGAAGCAACGCGAAGAACAAACTCAGATCTTCGAAGCTCAACGAGATCAGTTAACTGAGGAGATGCGCTCAAAGGCGCAAGAAGCTGGCTTTGTTTTACAGGGCACACAAACTGGGTTATTGATGGTGCCAATTATCAAGGGTCAACCCCTCACTCCGGATATGGTTGCTCAATTAAAACCCGAGGTAAGGAAGGAAATTGAATCTCGCCGCAGTACGCTGGAAACAGAACTCCGCGCAACGTTCCGGAAACTTAGGAATCTAGAACGGGAACTCCGTGAACAACTCCGTCAAATGGAAGAGAAAGCGGTTCGATTCACACTTGAACCCTTAATTACGGAACTTGAAGAAGAATATCAGGGAAATGATAAGGCGGTAAAATGGGTTCACGAGCTGTCAGATGATTTGATTGAAAATCTTAACCAGTTCATTGGTCGACAACCGGAAGGGCTCCCACCAATCATGGCTGCTCGAATACCCTCACCTGAAGATTTTGCTCAACGCTATAAAGTGAATTTAATCGTTGATAATTCAGAGCAGGATGGTGCTCCAATTGTCTTTGTTTCTAATGCCACGTATACTAATCTCTTTGGACGAGTAGAAAAGGAACCCCGATTTGGCGCCTTAGTGACCGATACCACCATGATTCGGGCAGGTGATCTTCATCGCGCCAATGGCGGATACCTTGTCATCCCGGTTCGTGAAATGCTAATGAATCCAGTTTCATATCCGGCGCTGAAACGCGCACTTCAGAATGATCAAGTTGGCATGGAAGAAGTCTCTGAAGTTATGGGCTTTCTAACTGTCAAAACCCTTCATCCAGAACCAATTCCTCTGAAGCTTAAAGTTATACTCCTTGGTGAACCAATGTGGTATCAACAGCTCTATCAACTTGACCCTGATTTCCGTGAACTGTTCAAAGTGAAAGCAGATTTTGATACAACAATGGATCGCAACCAAGATTCAGTAAGAATCTATGGCGACTTTGTGTGTACCCTTACTGAGAAAGAGTCGCTTCTGCCCTTAACTGTTCAAGCTATCGCTGAGGTTGTAGATTTCAGCTCACGTCTGGCAGATAGTAAAGATAAACTTTCAACACGATTCGACGTTGTCTCTGATGTGATTCGTGAATCCAACTTCTATGCGAAAAAAGAAGGTAAAAAAGAGATTGGATTATCACACATCAAAAAAACCATTGATGAACGCTATTTTCGATCCAGTTTGTATGCGGAGAAAATCCGAGAGTATATTAAGAAAGGTGTGGTTCTCATTGACACCGAAGGAGACGTGGTAGGACAAATCAATGGGCTTTCTGTACTTTCACTGGGTGATTTCACTTTCGGACAACCTTCTCGAATTACCGCTACAGTAGCACCAGGACGTGGTCAAGTAATTGACATCGAACGTGAAGCCCAGCTTAGTGGCCCTCTCCAAATCAAAGGAGTTCAAATCCTCACTGGGTTCCTTCACAAAACCTTTGGTCAAGATAAACCCCTGAGCTTGTCGGCTCGAATTACCTTTGAACAGAGCTACGGTGGAGTTGATGGAGATAGTGCCAGCAGCACGGAGCTTTATGCTATGCTATCTGCCCTTTCTGAAGTTCCTATTCAACAGCGTTTTGCTGTTACGGGATCAGTCAACCAAAATGGTCATGTACAAGCTATTGGTGGGGTCAACCAGAAAATCGAGGGTTACTTTGCAGTATGCAAAGAAATCGGCTTAACTGGTGAGCAAGGTGTTCTTGTTCCGAAATCTAATGTTCAAAACCTCATGCTTAAGGATGAGGTCATTGAAGCAGTCGAATCAGGAAAATTCCACATTTTCTCGGTTGAGACAATCGAAGAAGGTATTGAACTCTTGACAGGTATGCCTGCTGGGAAACGACAAGCCGATGGCAAATTTCCATTAGATTCAATCTTCGGACGAGTGGATAAACGGTTACGAGAAATGGCAAATATCATGCGAGAACATAACCGACCCGATGTTGGAAATTAGCTGCGCAATTCACTTTTAAGCAAAGTCTACACAAATCCCTGCTAGGGAAAGCTTGTATGCCATCTAGCGGAGAAATTCAATCAGATCAAGAGGTGATTGTCAACCCTCATAGTCAGAGTGCAGCGAAGTTGGCAAGACAGCTTGGCACGGATCTTAATAATGGATTAATGAGTGGCGAAGCTCTGAACCGGTTAGACAAATATGGACCTAATACGCTCCCCCGAATTCGTGGGTCCTTTTGGAGAGTATATTTAGCACCAATTCTAAATAGACTCATTCTCATTTACTTGATTGTAATCGTTATTCTGTCAGCAATTGTCATTTTCTTTGATACTCCTGGAACTTCGAATGTGATTATCTGGATTGTAATTATCGCCTTTAACGCACTTTTAGCAATTGTTCAACAATATCGAGCACA
>JABXGY010000033.1 GCA_016550395.1 archaeon
GACTTTCCCGTTTTCATACAAGAAGTGAAAATCAATGACACGTCCAATTTTTTGACCCTTGCTATCAAGGATATCCTTGTTTTTCATTTCTGAGAACTTTATGTTAGCAGCTTTAAACAAAATAACAGCCCCAGCTACCCTATTACCATTAAACCTCCTAAAAAGCTAGTCGGATAGACGTTTAGCCTCGACGAAAAGGGGAGAATCTTTGACAATGATACGCTGTGGATATTATCAAAGCTGAGCTTTCATGTATTCTTAGTTTTGGGTACTGGAAGCCTGAGGATGCGGGCACGACTTTCTTTGTAGTTTCGGAGAGGACGATAGATGTAGTTGAGAATGGTGACTGTGAAGATTATCCAGATGATGAAGCTTGCAAGAGTAAGATAGGTGAGGTTCCAGAGGAAGAAAAGCCATGTGGGGGCGGAGGCTGAGAGGCTAAAGAAAAGGAGGGATAAGTAATAACTGGCGCGTATGGTGGGAGTCATTGGGGGTACCTTTTTGCAGAAATAGGTCATCAGGTAACTGCCATAACCGACAAGATACACGCTGAAAAGGAATAGGGTATTGAAGAAGAGCAAGATCCCCTGTGATTGAATTGTATCTGGATAGGGGAGTTGAGTAAGGAGCAAAGTGATGACAGTAAAAAGAAAGCCCGCAAATAGGCTCGCAGCACCCAAAATTCGTGACAAATATGTCAAATAATTCGAATAATCCGGTTCTTGAGTAGGCAAATATTTCACACCGGACCAGCATATTCCTTTGTTTGCTATTAACTATTCTAAATGCATGGAAAGCTAGTCTTGCTTCCAGTCTTGAAAGTCACACTCAATTTTCGAACCATATGATTCGAAAATCAGACCCAATTGGGTACTTTCTGTGATTTCATGAACCAACTAGGAACCATGAAATAATATTCCAGTAAATCGAGTATGAAGGAGATGGTGGATTGTTATGGATGAAGCAGCTTTTCATTTGTATATGCTGGATAAGAACATCGATGAAAAACAGGCTAGAGCCTTTATTGGGCGATTACATGAGCTGCAAGATTTTCTGAAAGCAGATAAGATTGATCTGGATTCTATTCCCGTTGGAAAAATTTTGGAATATACCGAAGCGTTAGTGTCCAACAATGGTGACGCTGTGCTGGAATTTCTTCGTGCCCTAATCCATTATGGCAATTTTGCACAGAAGTACGATTACATCGCGGAAATCCTCGATATCGCGGAAGCCTATAACGCCATGGATAATCTATATGACCGAGTAGCGGAACATCACGGAGAACAGGTTCGTGATGAAATTTTTGCCGGCATTCAGCTCCCGCCTCTAGGTGTAGACCCTGAAACCAAATCCTCGGTTACGAAGGTCGTGATGCAACGCCTTGAACAGCACCTAGGTGAAGAAAACACCGTTGCGTTACTCGCACCGTGCCTGCATGGTCGACCGATTGAACCAGCTCAAAAAGATCGGAAACTGTTACTCCAATTAGGTGATATTGATGAATTCCTGAAAGTCAAGCATCAAGAACTCGTCGAGCGTTTCCGCCAACATCAAAAGGATGGCACATTAGAATATGCCCAATATGTGGATGACGATGTAATAGCCTATGCAGAAAATACCCCCACCATCTCGCCAGGAATTCGAGACGGAACCCGAATTATTAACACGAAAATCCCCTATCAAATCAAAGCAATGCTTACTGCGGATAACGAGGCGGTGAAACGATACTACGTGTGTTACTGCCCTTGGGTTCGGGGGGCAATTAAA
>JABXGY010000252.1 GCA_016550395.1 archaeon
AAGAACAGCAAGATCCGCTACGGCTACGTCGCCGGTTTGTACTCATCATTTATACTCCGCTTAAAACAGAATTACAACGCAAACACTTCTCCAGAGCCATAGAACGGACACCAATTATTAGAATACGCCCAGGACTGCTCTTAGCTCCACAAATCCCAAGCTCACGGTATCGCACATTTGAACAAGTTCTCCAACGACCTAGTAGGTTCATCTCCAAACTCATTGACCTGGGTTCACGCGTTTGGTACGTCCCTCGAATTGAGCTCTTTCATCCAAGGGCTTCTGAGATAATTAACAACCTCGTTCAAGGAACCATTGAACAACGGGTTAAGCGTATTATACACACTTGTGCTAAACTCTATAGAGATTTAAAAGAATCCCCTGAATTGAAAAAATCCCTTGTTAATTACCAAACCCGGCTCAATCATATTAGAAGACGCATCAGGTATCTTCGCTGGCAATCACGGTTTTTTAAGCAGGAATTCAGAATCGACCTGCAAACCAATGTAAATCGAGCGATATCAGCATTTAACCGTGTTCACCGACAATTGAAAAATTGTGACGATTCCTAAAGAGATAATTAAGCGATATTTTCGGAAAAAAACTTCAATTTACGCTTTTTTCCCACAATAAATGCATAATTCTGGCAATTTTGAAAGAAAGGGTTATAATTACTTGTTGATGGGAATTCAGGGCTGAAATATCGATATTTACTCGATTACTAATTTTCAATTGAAACATATACCTGCGCTAGTACACGGTGATTTTCATGGCTAAGAAAAAGTCAGGAAAGAAGAGTAAGGGCAAGACTACGACCAGCAAAGAGAAGAAAGCAAAGAAGTAAAGTTTGCTGACCGCAGTAATGTCTCTCTATCATCAGCCATTATATCTCAGTTCCAGAAAAATCCATAGGTTTTCTGGACGGAGTGTAGGTGGCCTTAGGCTTGTCGAAAATCCACATATAAAAATAGGAGTTGAACAATCTTGATCGACTACAGGTATCCACCTGAAGACGACGATGAAGAAGAATGGGAAGAAGACGAGGATGAGGAGGACTGGTAACAGCCTTCTCCTTCTTCTCTTTTTTTAATTATTTATAGCCTAACCAATCTTTGGCGAAAAATAGTCCACCTGGAGCCATCTTTCCATGTGGAGATTGCGAATCATCCTTTAATTGACTATCAAGGATCTTCAAAAACTGGCCTAATGTGCCTTCATTCAATCGAATTGTTACCGCTTTGTTTTTGATCTCATATTGGGTATCATCTGCAACACCTGGTTCCATTCGAATTACCAGCCAAATTAACCACTCTAACTCAGTCTGATGTTCTTGCGCGTATCGGACTACATCAATATCCTCTGGCGGATTACAGAGAAATTTCCGTGTGCTCTTACCATAAGCCCGGAAATCAGCTAGCATAGATTCCAGAGCTTCATATATAGCTGTCAAAGCAGCATCGGATCCCATCACCAACACCTCAGGTCGCGACTGTTTCTTTGGCTTGTATCGTATTTGCCATATGTAAAACTCTAGATCCGTAAACACCTCTTGCGGGGCTTGGCTTGGCAATTAGGGTCCTCCATAGAATTGGTCTCAGACACCAAATATTAGGGTAACGGAGAAAGCCACAAAATGTTGTAAACTCCTCCTAACAATGAACCCATAATAAACGCAATCAAGAGGACGGGATACACCAAAATTGTTCCAACCAGACTTATAAGGAGTGCTTCACGGGGTTTTAACCGTAATAAGAGTGTGAAGAGAAGAAAATCTATCAAAAAGATTATCAAATGCATTAAGAACATTGCTAAAAAAACCTGAGTGCTCATAGCATACGAGAGGGCGATATACGCGGGCATATAGATGACGGTTGTGAGTGATGTAACAATTAGGATTCGTACGTAACGGAATCGAATTCTTGACCATTGAAGATGACGCACTATAAACCAGATAATTGTAGCCAAGGGTATTCCCGAAAAAATAATTGTGTTAATGGTGACACCCACGTAAAAGGCTAATAAACCCAAAACAAAACCTCCCCAGCTCCTTATATTATTCAAAGATATATTTCATTGGGTTAACAACCAGGTCCAAAATAAGCGATGTTGAAAGTATTTTTAACTTAGAGATTAAACCAGTGCATCAGAATCCAATTCTCTAGGCGCTCTAAACTGGATCTTCACTGACTCAAGTGGTTCTCCTAGAATTATGGGATTCAAGGAACCCTGATCAGATTTACTCGCTTCAACCACATGCCGGATTCTTTCGGGATCAAAACCCATCATTCTTACCATCGTCGCATCTACCGAAGCAGGTTTATGACCGATAATGACGGTGTCAAGCTGCCGAGTTTTCGGACCATTCCACCCCTCAATCCCCATACGAGCATCAACAATACAAAGATTTGGTGGAAAAAGCTGTACTAAATCTAGAATGACTTCGTTGATATTCGAATGATAGAAGCTCTGATCTTTGCGTGGAAGAAATCCGAAAAGGTTCTTCAATACACCCGTAATAAACGTGAGGTAATGGGTTTTTGCCACAGCAACGGAAATTACATAACCAGGGTTTATGAGAACATCTGGAAGTTCCGGGTTTGTGAAGTATTTCCCCTCAAATGGAATATGAACTGTTTCACATTCACTGAGATTCACACAAGAAACATCATAATCCTGTTTCTGTAATTTATTAGCTAGTTTAGTGTATCCGAATTTGTCAAAGGCTTCAAAGGCCCATTTACTCTGACTATCAGATTCAACAATCTTGATGGATAGGTTGGGGTCTTCCCTAAGAAGAAGTGTAACAAGTGACTCGATGGTTGTTATATCCGTCACAGAAAATCCAGTCTTATCTGAGATTGTGCATATGTTGGGTTTTATCATCACAGGTGATCGAAGGCTTCCAAATCCTCCAATTAATTGCAGACCTTTACTTAATGTGGTCTCCATTTCGTGAGTAACTTTCACCACAGCAACAGAATCCATGACCAATCAATGTCCTTAACTCTCTTAATGATTAGGGAAGTGGCGAGTACTGAATCTGTCTGAGAATATCCCTAAAGACGAAAGTGACCAGGAAATCCTAGGAACAGAAGCGCATAGCAGACAATTGTTGATAATCAAATGACCTCCAACTAAATTATCAAATCTTCATTTACTAATGGGGAAGAATCACTTTAAACTGCTTACAGTCGAAACTTTTAACAACCCACGAGAATAGGATACTACCCACAATCTGCGACGTTGGTGAAAAAAAGCAATGCGTAAAAAGTGGAAGAAGAAACGCGCCCGAAAAATGCGGCGTAAACGTCGCCGATCCCGAAAATAAAATATGCATATTTCTTGTTTTGGATTGAGATTTACATACAGGTTTCTAATGGGTGTATTGTTGCGGGAAACCTTAATAGGCGTGAATTTTGAGAGACAAAATAACCAAACAGTCTACTCAGGAATGAGACATTATGGGACGGAAATTAATTGGACTTACTGTAGGCTTTTTCCTTAGCATGGCAATGGCGTACTTCCTCTTTCCAGTGTCATATAATCAAATTATTTACTGGCTTGCTCCATATCTCGGGCACTGGTTACGCTTCTTCTTCATGTACCTGTTCCTTATCTTTGGTCACCCACTCAGTTACCCAACAGTACTAGTTGCTTGGGTGGTAATTGGTGTGGTATCAGGTCTTTTTGTCCGAAGTATCTGGGGCGCAATTCCCGTCGTGATATTCATTTTCGGATTCACATTCCTAATGATGATCTTCGGGTTAGTCGCCGTCTTTTTACCACTTATCCTCACAGGAGCAATTGGATCCATCGATTTCATGGCGATCTTAGCAAACATCCCACCGGGTGTCTCGTTGTTTGATATCATCACTGCTCCAGTAATCGGACCAATCATCAACGCAATTATCGGAGGAATTGGAGATATCACAGGTGGTGGTGGAGCTGTTGATCCCTCGATAATTCTTGGAGTCTTACAGAACATGATTGTCACAACAATCATCTTACCCCTCGTACTCAATTTCATCATTCTCCTGGTAGCTGCAATTATTGGAGGTATTATTGGTCGTGCAATCTTTCCAGTGCGTGACTAAATTATTCGGAGGCAAATCAAAATGAAACAAAGATATTATCAATCCTCAACTCCACTGATCCGCTCAAATAAATTCACCCTCCTTGTCGCCACCATGAGCGTACTTCTGTTACTCACCAGTTTTCTGCCCTTTTTCTATCAGGGAACACATTCCATCTATTCACCAATTGAAATCGTGTCTTTTCAAGATGGTATCAAACATTCTATGTATCATACTGCCTCATTGCAGAACTTCACGATGGAAGGAAATGTTGACCTCACCGCTTTTGTTGTGGGTCCTGATGGCTCCATGACTGGTACTTTTGTAGCGGCAGGAGATGTCGGCGCTTTCAATACCGCCGCTCCACATTATGCTGAATGTCTTCTTGCGCTGAGCATTTTCAGATGGGGTGACTATCTGGATGTCCTCACTGGGCTTATGCAGGTGATAACCAACGACACCTCAGGGAGCTCTGAACTAGATGCTATGATGGGCATATTAGATCTATTACCTCCCAATGCCATCCTCATGGTCTTCATGGGTGGTAGCTCTGCTGAAATCCAAATCTGGGGCGATGCCATACACCAGGACTTCGAAAATGTCTTAGGTATACAATTCGCGCGTATCTTCGGGATTACCATTCCTATCCCGAACATGACAGTTGGAATTGAAGCTTATGGTTATTTCGGTGAAATAGGAAGCCCTGATCCTGTTGAGATCCAAGGACGTGACAAATTCCAAGGTTATATGTTAAATCTTGGAACTTCTCGGCGTGGTGGCACCGAACTAATAACTCCTACACTTGCAAATGATTCCATTGGGGGAGTCGGTATTGCCGGGTTCCTCAACATTGGTGTATTAGGTGGATCACCTAGTCCCATGAAGAGTACCATGCAGACACCAGAAAGCATCACCATGGCAGCATGGGCAAGTCGACATGAAGACAAATTCTTCGGTAGCGAAGAACAGACATTCAACGTCAATGAATTTGTTGATCGGACTGGTACTTTCAGCATGGGTACACTCGATGGCTTTGAATTTACTATGCTTTTCCCATCCGATGTAAACATCACCTCTTATACGCCAACGGACATGTACAACAGTTCCTCCCCAGAAGGTGTTATGGTTATCCGCACCACAGGACATTGGGAAAACGATACAACAGACATTCCTAATATCGTAGTTAATTTCGAAGGCGACTTTCCACCGGGACTGTCTATCCGAAAAACCATCACACCATTAATTCCAGTTGGGGGGATCGCAACTGTTACTATTCAGGTAACAAACATCGATCCCACAGAAACTGTTTATGAAATAAACGTCGATGACTCACATGCTTGGGATGCATATCTGAATCTACCTCACAGCGATGTAGCAATAACTGGAAGTACAGCAGGCTATTGGGCGAGTATCGCTCCCGGGAACACAGAAACATTCAGCTACCAGATTTCCATTACTGGCGAAGGTGGCTATGTTGCCCAACGGGCCAATGTGACCTATGAAGACGATACAGCTCGTGTCTGGGAAAAAACAAGTAATAAGGTCTACCTCACTGTAACATACACCAGTCTCCTCGAATTCCTCTTGATTCTTCTTCAAGATATACCTTGGTCTCTTCCAGTACTCCTCATCGTCGTTCTCATGGCTATCTACGCAATCATCTGGCTCATCAAACTGCTTCTAGGAGTTTTCAGAAAACGTCCAGCTGCACCACCTACAAAAACAGGTCCCCCTCCAGACATAACACCAGAAGAAGTCCCACCCCCACCAGATGAATACGAACCACCAGCCAAACCTTATCCCGAAACGACCTGCATCAATTGTGGAGCACCAGTACCGCCTGGCGTCAGCTTCTGCCCAGCCTGTGGGGCCCAAGTAGCTGAAGATTAACCGTGAAAACCCCTCCATCTGGAGGGGGCTCTCACTTTTTATCAAAGTTGTTTCTTAACCGACATAGTGGTAAATATCACTAAATCGAATAATCAACCATTGCGAACTTTTTAGAAGAGAAATCCTTAAACAAAACCTCGCTACTAACCATCACCAGAAAGCCGATACAAGAGTGGGGCGACATTAATGGAATTACGCAGCACAGGAATTAGTGGATTAAATGAACTTCTCCGAGGAGGTGTACCTGCTGATAGTCTCACACTCCTTCTGGGTGACGCAGGAACTGGAAAAAGTCTTCTAGCTCGCCAATTTCTCTGGGAAGGCATTCACAAGGAAGAAAACAGCATCTCCATACTCACTGAAACACATCGAGAAGCCATGACCCGTTCCCTCCAAGACTTTGGTTGGGACATCACTGCCTATACTGGGAAAAATCTTCGCATAATTGAAGGCTTCACCCTTTCCTATCCCGATTTCCTTTCAAAGCTAGAAGATTCAGATCGCGAATTCACACTCGAAGCCTTAAACTTAGACAAGCTCATCCATCTCCTTACAACCGCAGCAATTCAACTCGGTGAAAAAGGTCGATGTATCTTCGATAGTCTCAGTGATCTTTTCATCCTCTTAGGCAATGACCGCAAAGTATTACGTTTTCTCCGTCGGGTCAAAGTTTTCCTTGCTGGGGAAGACTACAGCACAATTATGACCCTGGATCCCCACACTCAGGGCACAATTGCAACGAACGCTGCAATGCATATCGCCGACGGCATCATCGAAATTCGCCTCCGAGAAGGTCCTGAAAATATCGGTTTACAACGCGAAATCCGTGTCCGAGCTATGCCCCAAGGGCATGATAGTACATGGCATCCACTTGAGATTACTCCTAAGGGGCTAATCGTTGAAGCTAAATGATTTTCAATAAGTGAATTATCTTTTAGTTGCTTAGACTGGAAATTAGTGCTAATCGATTTTTCTGAAATAATTTTTCAGATTTAATTTTTATGTTTATTTATATATTTTGATTAATTATTAAAAGTATAAAATTGTTATAAAATTTATTCTTTTATCACATATTTTCTTTTAAACGAATAACTTAGACATAAATAAGTATAAAAATTCATTGTATTGTAATGAAACGTGTTTGATAAATAAAGTTAACTTATCGTCTAAAACAATATACGAATTGTGAAGAAACCTATTTCCATTGTTATTTTCCTCTAATCGAAATATTAAGCTGAATGGACATTTAATTAAAATAATATAATGCTAAATATGAGCATAAAGAATCACTATCGATGTTCAATAATAATGAAATTCTGTAAACATTGGTTGAAATGGAACTCCACAGAAGAATATCGCAGGGTTAATGATGATTTAATCGCCACCTGCTAATCTAGCCAAAGCGACTTTAATTTCATGCCGAACAATCAGCTCAGGTTCGTTTTCTAATAGCGCTTTGAGAGGGAGTTCCGCCCTCATTTCACCTAGTTCCCCTAGCGCTTTAACAGCTTCCTGACGAACGTAAAGATCAGAATCCTGAAGGCGATCAATGAGTGGATCTACAGCCTTCCAATCTCCGATTAAGGCTAGTGCAACGATAGCTTCTTTTCGGACATATAGGTTCTCATCCGTGAGCATGTTACAAAGGGGATCGATGGCATCACGGTCGCCGATTTCACCCAGGATATTAACGATGGCTCGTCGGACATCGGGGTCTTCGTGGCTGAGGTCGTTGATGAGGCCCTCGACCAGGCGTTGGTCTCGTAATTGTTCAAGGGCCCAGATCACGGCTTTGCGAACCCCTTTATTTGGATCCGCCAGTGCTTCGACAAGTGCACTGACGCTGCTTTGATCGCCTAAGTGACCAAGCGCTCGGGCGGCCTGTTCACGCTCTAGAGCGTTTTCACTACCTTTGAGTGTTCGGATGAGTTCATCTGCCTTGACTATCTCTGTCATGTGGGTTCACGGTTTGATGTGGCTATACGTGTTGAGGGTGTGTGGAATCGCAATGGGATATGGACCCTCTTAAAGGCTAAGAATTACTCGGTTTTACTCTTTTGGGTGTATTAGGGTGATTACACTTTTTGAATTATTAGTTGTTATATTGAAATAATAAGTGAATATTGATTTTTTTAGTTTGTTGGTGTATTTGAACGAATTAGCACTTATTTTCCTTACATCGAAATTATCAAATGAAATTAAATATAAATGCTTAATTTAAATATATATTATAGGTATGTTCAACATAGTTGTTTAAATTTAAATAGTACATTATAATGAATTGAGTTCTCCCTTATTTTCTCCACATCGAAAATAGTAGCCAATTGCCATCGTTTTTACGTCTTAATCCTCCACAAATGGTTCTGACTCCGATTCTGTATCCTATAATCCTACTAAAGAGTTCCAGATTGCAGAGTGTTAGATGGCGTGTAACATACGAGTCCCGGTAAAGCAATTAGAGAAATGAGTAACCAGCCAGCATTCATTACTATCTAACACATTATCTT
Source organism: archaeon (assembly GCA_016550395.1). Classification (GTDB taxonomy): domain Archaea; phylum Asgardarchaeota; class Hermodarchaeia; order Hermodarchaeales; family Hermodarchaeaceae; genus Hermodarchaeum. The sequence goes on from JABXGY010000252.1 coordinate 8,471, forward strand.
CGTTTAACGTATACTACGACCATAACTATGGCAAAAATACTGACTGCTGCCACTGCTATCAGTATCCAAACTGGCCCAGGATCTATATGTATCTGTGATTCAGAAAAAATCCATGTATCACCAAATATAATATCGGTACTTTGGTGCCAGCCTCCGAAAAGAAGGATGCAGTCTGATTCGCTATCATAAGCCAAGTCTGTATAGATACGAGCCGAGGGATGGTGTTGCACAGCAAGCTGGGTCCAGGTGTTTGTATTGTAATCGTATGCCCACGTATCAGAGTATGCCAACGTATTAGGGGACATACCTGTGTCCCCTCCAAACAGGATGATCTTATCCCATGCGGCATGATAGGTCATGGAAAATCGGTTCCGAATTGGAGGTGCCACGGAAGGGTTCATGTTCGTCCAGGTGTTTGTGTTATAGTCATAGGTCCATGTCTCATTCCTCTCCTCTGTGACGGTAGCGTTTCTGTATCTTCCTCCAAAGAGGATAGCACGATCTGATTCGCTATCGTAGGCAAAACCAAAGGCATAGCGTAGATCAGGATTCGTTGCTGGACTCATGTTGGTCCATGTATTTGAATTATAATCATATGCCCAGGTGTCAGCAATTGTACCCCTATCAGATGGAGCATTCGGATCATATGGCATCCCGCCATAGAGGACAATCCTATCAGATTCGCTATCATATGCCATACCATGTACAGAACGGGCAGATGGACTCACACTGGGTGTTTTGTTCTCCCAAGTGTTTGTGTTGGTGTCATATGCCCAAGTATCGTTGTAACAAGAATATGGTGTTCCTGTTTTTATTCCTCCAAAGATGATGATTCGATCGGACTCACTGTCATACTCTGAATAGGCCATCGTTCCCCTAGGAGGGGGACTCACATTCGGCGTTACATTTTCCCAGGTGTTTGTGTTAGCATCGTAGGTCCAAGTATCACGATACTTAACCTCCGTAGGAATAGAAGGATCTCTTCCAAAAAATAAGACTATACGGTCTGACTCACTATCGTATGCCGTTCCATGACTTCTTCGGGCTAGGGGTGAAACATCAGGATCTTGACGCTCCCAATCAACAGCAGTCACTTGGGCGGGCGC
>JABXGY010000253.1 GCA_016550395.1 archaeon
CGGGTGGCATATAGAAGTTATTCGGTCCCACTTCGGTGAGTCCGTAGCCCATTGCAAATTCTTGATCCCGTTTCCAAAAGTGTTCCATAATTGAGACTGGGCAGGGTGCTCCGCCACTAAGCCAAAAGCGTACAGAGCTAAAATCAGTCTTAGCAAATTCCGGTGTATTGATCATCATGTGATACATAGTAGGAACCCCGATGACAATGGTGCAGCTTTCTTCTTCAATTCGGTGGAGAACATCGATAGCGTTAAATTTTTGCCAAAGAATCATGCGTGCGCCAACATGCAAGAGCGGTACGAGAAGAACGTTCCAACCGCCAGTATGGAAGAGCGGAAAGATGATTGGACAGACATCGGTGGGGTTGATACCCCAGCAGACGATGGTATTCACTGAATTCCAGAAGACATGACGATGCGAAAGCACTGCACCTTTGGGTAGCCCGGTTGTTCCCCCAGTGGGAAGGATGAGAAACGGATCTTCAAAGCGTAGTATTGGACGAGGTGGTGGCGTTTTGGGTTGAGTCTTGACGGATTTATAATAAGATGTGGTGTTAGAAAGTGAGGTTTTTTCAATAGCTAGAAAGTCGGTGAGACTTGGAGTTTGTTTGTGGAATGCCAAGATGGTTTCATCGAATGTGCTTTCATATATCAGCACTTTTGGTGTTGTATTATTGATGTATTCTTCGTGCTCGATAGGGGCGAGACGTGCGTTGAGGGGAACGAGAATAGCACCGAGTTTCCCACAGGCGGCAAAGGCGTCAATGCACTCGACGCGGTTGTTCATCAAAAAAGCTACCCGGTCTCCTTTTTTGACTTTGAATTTGTTACATAGTAGGTTAGCGAGTTGATTTCCTCGGTGGTTCAGTTGAGTATAGGTATAACGGTGATTGGTGGTAGAGTCGAGTAAGGCTTCGTGTTGAGGGGTGAGGGCTGCACGGCGACCGAGCCAGTCTCCAATCCATTGCCAGTCCTCTGAAGGCGAAATATTCATCATAGCAACTCACTTCTAACAACCCAGAAGTAACTAGGTTAACTTTTATCGACTTCAGCTAGGAAATCCAAGACAAGTTGGTTGAATTCATCAGGTTTATCAATAGGCGTCATATGAGAAGCCCCTTTCATGATAATGAATTTGTTTCCTGGAATCCAGTTCTTTAGCTGTTCAGCATGCCACATGGGAACAGTTTCATCTTTCTCTCCTTGAATAATCAGTGTAGGGGATTGGATTTTTTTCAATTCATTAGCGATGTTGAATCCTGCCGTTGAAATGATAGCTAAGCGATAATCAGTTTTATCAACTCGTTGAATCATTTCCCGAACATGATTCTTTGCTTCATCCGATGCAAGCCGTAGGATTTTCTTGACTCCCCAGTTTGCAATCCAGTTCATATCGTGATCAGCTGTGAGAGTGAGTCGTTCGCCCACATATTGATCTGCTATCATGGCCGCAGAATCGGCCAGAATAAGTCCCTTTATAAGTTTCGGGTATTTTATCGCTAATACTTCTGCAACCATTCCTCCCATTGAGAGCCCACAAACGTGTGTTTGGCTGATTTTCAGATGGTGAAGAAGTGCATTAAGATCGTCCGCATGTGAGTGAACTGGATATTCTTTACTAGGTTTGGTGGATTTTCCAAACCCCTTCAAATCGACAGTGATGACATGATAATGTCTGGCAAAGGGATCAATCTGGTATCGCCAGCTAGTTAAGTCACTTAGTAATCCATGGATGAGAAGTAGTGGGAATCCCTCACCTTTTTCTTCATAATAAAGTGTTACATCATCACTTACTTGGACTTCTGGCATGGTAGACCCTCTTTTGCAGCTTTTAGCATTGAAAGGGTCATTCTTTCACGCTTAAATATCTTGACTGCGTGATATAGGATTCGCCAAAATGTCAACGGGTGTTGGCACAATGACAGAAGAAAAACCATTAGAAAATCAGATGTGGCGTCCAGTCATTACGGAGCGTCGTTGGAACTGGATTGTTTCAGGTTTAGTGAATTTCATCATCATTTTCGTCGTGGCTCTATTGTTCTGGTATGTTTTCATGGATTGGCGATTCTCCCTCTTTTACTGGTTCGGGTGGATGTTCCTAGGATCTGCGATAGCTGGATGGGGAATCCTCGTTGTTGTTCTTCAAATCTGGTTTGACCGCTATCTATCTTCCAAGAGAGGTGGCTTGGTCACGCAAGGTCTGTTGGGTACTCTACTCAATATCATTGGTATTGCAGTGATAATCGCAATTTTCTGGTTCGTTATTGGTCCGTATATGATTCCGATGTTCAGTCCCTTTGCCCTAATGAATGTCTCTTCAATCGGGGGCAACTGGTATCTTGCTCTCTTCCTTTCATCTGCTGCAATTGGAACGATTCTCTCTTGTGGTTTCAGTTTTGCATCTATTTGGGCTGCAGGAGGTATTTATTGGCCCTTTACAGAATTAGAGCAACCCAAGCGTGGCTTTGCTGTCATGCTGTTGGGAGCCGTCATCACGACCTTTACATGGCTTATTCTTTATTGGCCTTTTCAAATCGCAACAGCCCTCCCACCAACTACAACTACTGTTGATTGGACAATTTGGACTGCTTGGCCGTTCTGGGCTTATGATCCCATTGCTGGTGAAGTCAACAATGGTGGTGCTTACCTCTCACTAGCCTTTACTCAATGGATTATCGTGTTTGGATTACTTACTCTTATGACCTGGGATTATCAACCATGGAAAGCCCTGAAGAAACAACCCTGGATTGGTTTAGCAGCGCTGATTGGCTGCACTCTTCTTGGTGGTCTCTTCGCGTTTTTCATTATGCCTACTCTACTAGCAGGTATAATGTTGACTATGGGCTTTGCCGCGATGCATGGCTATTCAGCTTGGATTGCAGTGTTCATCATTCTAATCATATTCATCTGGACTCAATACTTTGGTAACTGGCCAAATCGGTTCACCACCATAGTGAACATCCTAATCCGGACAATTATTGTCTTCGTACTCGGTATCATTAGCCTCTATGTGTACTTCTTCATTTCACCAATGCTGTTAGGTGATCTTCTCCTTACTGGAGTGTATAATCCTGTCAATTGGGTTCTATGGCTGCTCTGGGCAATGCTGATTCATGTCTACATCTGGAAACGCGCACCAGGATGGAAGAGCGTTTAGTACATCAAAAAATTATTAGCCTAAAGAATTTCCAAATGCTCTTCCTCCTTCCCTTTTTTCTTGTTTTTGAGCTTCAGTTTAGATAAGTCCTAGAATTTTACCGGTACTTATGATCGCTAAGGCGATGAAGACTATTCCAAGTAGGTCACCCACCGTTGTGGTTAAAGGAGGGATGATACTGTCGGGATCACGTCCAGACCGGTAGACCATACGAGCTGAAAATAATCCAATTATGCTAGTACATGCTGTAGCCATAACCCCAGCTCCACAGATAGCAAGAAATAACAAAGGGAATCCTGTGGGAGGAAATATTGTTCCAATGATGGGAGATAGCCAAATAGTGATGGCAATTACACAAACGCCCAAGAATGCGTATGCAGATGCAGATACTAATAAGATTGCTAGGAGGTTTGTGAAGAGAAGTCGGTAGGGTCGGAATCCTCGATCGAGTTCACCAGTATAGAGGTGGCTTGTCACTCTAGCACCGACAACACC
>JABXGY010000254.1 GCA_016550395.1 archaeon
ATGATGTAACCCGTCGCATATTCGGGGAGTGGTCGGAATTTGTAGGCATACCGAAGCACACCAGTACGACCTGCATCCCCGATTCGACGAAATACTACTTGGACACTCATACCTATCTCAATTTGGTCAATGTTCACATCCACAATTTGAGATAATACAAGAGGGCCTTCATCCAAACGTACAAGCGCCAGTACATAAGGTGCTAAGTCTTTGAATCCAGACGGGGGATCATGAATGATAGTATATGAATAGATTTTCCCTAATCCCGAGAGCTGATAATCAATGAAATCCGTTTTTCTTCGGCATTTCGGACAGAGGGGAATGGGAGGAAAATATTTTGTCCCACAGGTTCGACAAAGTCGACCGACAAGATTATAGACGTTTTTGATTCGCCGCCATAACATGGGAACGCTTTGATCAGACATAGGATTCACCTGTACAATTATGATCTATTGAGAATGTTGACTACAGCAGTTGAACCTGTACCACCAAGGTTGAGGGCGAGTCCACGCTTCACGCCTTTAACTTGACGTTTACCAGCAGTACCACGCAGTTGTTCGACAAGTTCAGCGATCTGAGCTATACCCGTAGCGCCGACGGGATGACCCTTAGCTTTTAATCCGCCACTGACGTTCACGGGTAATTGACTCTTTTTATCAAATTCTCCTTCGGCTATTGCAGAGCCGCCTTTACCCTTTTCTACAAATCCGAGGTCCTCAACAGAAATGATTTCACTAATGCTAAATGAATCGTGGATTTCTGCAATATCAATATCCTTAGGCGTGATGTTGAGTTTTTGATAGGCCTTTTTAGCGGCGCTAGCTACTGCGCGAAATCGAGTTATGTGAGGACGGTCGTGAAGAGCTAAAGTATCGGAAGCTTGAGTGGAGGCATCAATCCAAATCGGGTCACCTTCGAATTTATCTACCATATCTCCTCGGCATAGGATGAGGGCTGCTGCACCATCAGAAATAGGCGCACAGTTAAGTACACGAAGGGGATCCGCTACCATGGGGCTACGAAGGACTGCCTCGGTATTAATCTTGAATCGAAATTGAGCATACGGGTTATCGACCGCATTGGCATGGGCTTTCACAGCTGGTGCAGCGAGTTGTTCTTCGGTAGTGCCATACTGGTGCATGTGTCGACGGGCTAGAAGTGCGAAAAGAGCAGGAAAGGTCGCTCCAATCTGTCCTTCCCATTCCCGATCAGCAGCACTCATGAGGGTGTCAGCGATGGCAGCTTCAGAGATATCACTCATTTTCTCACAGCCTACCACCATCACCACTTTGTGTTCACCTGATTTTACGGCCATATACCCATGGCGAACAGCGACACCACCACTGGCACACGCTGCCTCTACCTCTGTAGACGCAATAGGGAGAAGTCCACCTGAATCTGCAGCCATGGCAGCTTGGTGTTCTTGCTGAATGAAAGAACTCGTGGAGGTGTTACTGACATACAATCCATCGATATCATCACCACTTACTCCAGAATCAGCTAAGCAGGCTGTCGCAGCTGTAAGTGTTATTCGGCGTATACTCCGATCCCATTGTTCCCCAAATGCTGTTTGACCAATACCAATGATGGCTACCCGATCCTTTGCAGTACTTTCTTGTGTCAAAATTATCACTCTACTTTGATTGTTCGACGATGCTTTGCATACTGTGCATAATCGATGTAGACTTTATCATCCATGTAATCTTGCACCATGGGTTTCCGTTTTCGTTTCTCAGTGATGGATTTCATAACCTCGACGTGAAAGGCATCGCTTCCTGCTCCTGAACCATAAGAAACAACTAAGATTTTGTGACCAGGTCTAGCAATATCCAGCGTGGCTGCTAACCCAAGGGGAGAGCTCCCAGCATATGTATTTCCAACATAATCAACGACAAGCGAAGGTTTGATTTTGTCTTCATTAAAACCAAGGGTTTTCGCCACCCGTCGAGGGAATTTTCCATTTGGCGAATGAAAGACTCCCCAGTCGTAATCATCAGCTTTAGTATTCATCTTCTTAAACAGTCCTAAAGCGGCTTGTTCAACGTGACGGAAGTATGCGGGTTTACCGGTAAACCGTGAGCCATGTTCAGGGAAATCGGTACCTTCGCGTCTCCAAAAATCAGGCGTGTCACTCGTATAAGAAAAGGTTCCCCCAAAGCTGGCTAACATATCATCATCACTGCCAATGAGAAACGCTGCACCTCCCGCTGCAGCCGCATATTCAAGCGCGTCACCAGGTTTAGACTGCGCGGTATCTGATCCAATAGCCAAACCAACATCAACTTCATGGGATTTGACTAATCCAATACACACCTGCATAGCTGCCGTCCCGGCTTTACATGCAAAGGAAAAATCTGCACACTGCAAGCTATTCGGAGCATTAATCGCTTCAGCAACCACAGTCCCCGTTGGCTTGGTTGCATAAACATGCGATTCCGACCCCACATAAATTGCACCAATCCGCGTTGCATCAATCTGAGCGCATTTCAGTGCATTTCGTGCTGCTTCGACAGAGATAGTTGTGGTATCTTCATCGAGTCCAGGGACACTCTTTTCTTCAAGGCTTAATCCTCGGCTAATCGCAATACCATCTTTGCCCCAGACCCGGGCGATTTCTTCAACGCGGATTCGGTATTTGGGAATGTAACCGCCATAACCTAAAATTCCAACTTCTGGCATGACTATTAAGTGCCTCCTATTATGTGTGAGGTCGAAGTGATACCGCTCCCGCAATGTCGAAGCTTTTCAATGTTTTGCTTCTCGATTTACGTGTATCTACTGTATCCTTAGACCCACACAGCGTGATGATTCTTATGGGGGACCTCCGATGGATTTTACTTGGTCTTTGTGTAGGTGATTATCGATTGAAACGATTTTATTGGTGGAGTTAAGAAAAGGCGGTTTTGACTTTCCGTCCGATTTCTTGTCCATATTCATAGCAACGCTTTAAATCTTCCTCGGTAGGACGAAACTGGACATTTAGGGGATCCAGAACCTCTTCAAATTTGAATTCTTTCAATTGCTCCGTGAGTACCTTTGTGGCTCCTCCACCCCACCCATATGAACCAAATGCGGCACCAATTTTGTTTGTGGGGTGCAAATGCTTTAGATAAGGCATGAATGCAGCAGTGGGATAATAGGGGTCGATATTGTAGGTCATGGCACCGACCACAACAGCCTTTGCCTCCATAGCTGCGCCTTGCACACGGCTGAGTTGTTCATCCTCAAGATCATAAATTTCAGCGGGAACACCAACACTAGCAATGCCTTCGCGAATGGCATATGCCATTTGTTTCGTACTCTTCCAGATTGTAGAATAAACCACTATAGCCCGTTCTTGTTCAGGGTTTGATGACCACCGATAATAAATGTCAGTAATTTCTTGGATATTCTTCCGCCAAATGGGACCATGGGAAGGACAGATGATCTTAATAGGTACCCCTTCAATTTTCTTAAACGCCTTGAGAACAGCTGTTGCATGAAACCGAACAATGTAACTATAATACGATCGAAGTGGCTCATACCAGTCATCAATTTGATCTGCAAAACGGTAGGGAGTGGCGATCTGCATCCCAAACGCATCATTACTAAAAACCAGTTGTTCTTCAGGCATGTAACTAATCATGGTTTCAGGCCAGTGCACCATGGGTATCTGAACAAATTTTAGTGAACGTTTACCCAGACTAAGGGTACCTCCATCTTCAACAATCTCAATTGGGAATTCTATACCTGGAAAACTCTTCTGCAAGTATTCAGCGCCCCGTTTTGAGGTGATGATTTTTGCATTGGGCGCTGCTTCAAGCATTTCTGCATAAGCGGTTGAATGATCCGGTTCCACATGTTGACAAATTAAATAATCAATTTTCGCAGGATCGATAATGGTGCGAATCCGATCCAGGAGCTCTGCTGAAAAATTCGGAGCTACCGTGTCAATGAGTGTGATTTTTTCATCAATAATTAGATAGGCGTTATAAGTGCCACCTTTCGGAGTCCAGAGACCATGGAAATCTCGAAGCATCCAGTCAATGGCTCCAACCCAATATACATCTTTGACAATCTCTACTTTTTCTGAGGTCATGGGAAACTCTCCCGAATACCATCGATATGATAGCAGCTACACGAACAAGTCTCTTTAATTGTTTTTCATTTTCACCTACAGCCAGAAGGCTTATGGGATTATACATTATCACTTCATGGTAGTCTGTGCGGAGTAGTTGTCATGGAACGCTTGTTAAATCCCCGATCTATCGCGATGGTCGGAGCCTCCACAAATATCGCCAAGATGGGATCCCTTATCACCTTCAACATTCGTGCAGGCGGATACCAAGGCGAAGTCTATCCTATAAATCCGAAAGCAAAAACAATACATGGTTACAAAGCTTATCCAACGGTTCTCGATTGTCCAACACCTGATGTTGCCGCCATCATTGTTCCTCGAAAAGCTGTCCCTGAAATCTTGGATCAATGCGCTCACGCCAGCATCAAAAATATTATTCTCATTACCGGGGGCTACCGCGAAATCAGTCCCGAAGGACAAGCCGCAGAAGAAGAAATCCGTACCATCGCCCAACGCCATAAATTCAATCTTGTTGGACCGAACTGTGTAGGTATCAGCCGACCCTCCTTACGATTAAACCTCACCAGTATGCCCTATTTCCCCCCTCAAGGTCCCGTAGCGTTTGTCTCGCAAAGCGGTGCCTTTGCAGCTCAAAACTTTCTCTCGGTTGAACGCTGGGGTCTTGGATTAAGCACCGTCATTAGCACTGGCAATGAAGCCGTCCTCACATGCACCGACTACATCCAATTATTAGCTAATGATCCAGAAACTCGAGTCATCCTCTTGTACATCGAAGGTCTCCGCGATGGTCCCCGCTTCCTCGAAGCAGCAAAACACATCACGCCTAAAAAACCCATTCTAATGATGAAAGTCGGACGAACCAGCGAAGGCCAACGCGCTGCAGCCTCACATACTGGGGCGTTAGCTGGGGCAAATGGTATCTTCCGTGGAGCTATGCGACAAGCGGGGGTGCTCCTAGGAAAAAGCTTAGAAGATCTCTTCGACTGGGCAATGGCCCTCAGCCATCAACCACTCCCAAAGGGAAACCGCGTGGCAATCCTTACCAATTCGGGTGGACCCGGTGTCTCATTAACTGATATATGCGCCGAAGAAGGTCTTGCAGTACCAGTAATCCCCGAACCGGTCCAAAAACAACTCCGACAGTTCCTTCCACCTACTGCAGTGACCAATAACCCGGTGGACAGTACCTTCACCATCGACATGCGCCTCTTCGCCAAATGCGCTGATATCCTCTTACAACTTCCCGACATCGACTCATTACTCATCCATGGCTTCTTTGGCCCCGATCTCATGCAACAATTCAAAGACAGCCCCGATGTACCCCAAGAAGTGGCAGAGGCGCTCCAACAGGAATATGGTCACGCTGCAAACATGCTCATTCACACCGTCAACCAATACGACAAGCCTGCCCTCATATCATCGACTCAGGACCGCACTGATTCTGGCATCAAAGCGCTCCAAGATGCTGGAATACCGGTCTATCCAATGCCAGAACGCGCTGCCCGAGCATTGAGTGTAATGACACGGTACGCCCAATGGATTCGAAGTCAGTAACGCTTATTCCTCGTTAGCTGATTGCTTGAGAGAATTGTAGGTTGACTGCCGCTCCTCTTTCGAGAGGTATTTCAAGTGGTCAACCAAGGCCTCCTTTTCTTCCGATGAGAGCCCAGGAATCTTATCCAGTTCACGACGAATCTCAGCTTCCACACCCTTCGGAACTGGCGCTGGCTCTAACTCTGGTG
>JABXGY010000255.1 GCA_016550395.1 archaeon
TAGTCGGTTTTGAGTTAAAACACCAACAACTCCTTCACGTTGAAAGAGATTTGGTCGTTGAAGGAGTTGGTTTATAGTCTGTTTACTCTTATCAGTTGTTGGGTCAATAGCTGCGACGAAATTGGAGGATACTTCAAAGGCTACTGAAGCTCCGAATCCAATCACACTATTCCTCATTACGGCTGCAAAAGCTTGCACAAAGTAATAGTTATCTATAATCATCAACCCGGACTCAATACCAACGGCATAAGCTGCGAGTGGATAAGCAGAAGATGCGTTTCGGACACGATTCAAGGCCCCAGTCAGAGTTTCAAGTTGGGACATAGGAAACGGATGAATTCCTGATTCTACCTTAACAGGGATTACCTCAAATTCCTCGAAGTATAGATTGAAGGCCTGCCGTGTGGCTTCCAACTTAACGGGATTCTGGGATCCAACAACAATTTGCATGTTAAAATCGTTATGCTAAACCTCCTAAAAAGATAGATTCTCATAAGCTAATTGAGTATCATTGTCGCCTTCGCCTATGTCCTTCTTTGACACGTCGGTGTAGATGTGATCCACGTACTTTTAGAAGATTCAGAATTTGATGTATTACTACCGTTCGTTTCAGATAACAAAAAATGTGAATCAGTGCTAGTATTATGAAGAAACTGAATAAGAGCACATAGATTATCCCGAAAAGTCCGGTGAGGGGAAAAGTGAACCAATTTGTTAAAATCGCTATAGCAACCATCATAAGGAAGAAACAGAGAGAATAAAACCCGAGTATCGCAGCTACCAGTTCTAATGGCCAGTAAGCAGAGCCTTCAACGCGGGTTCCCTGGGATTTATTAAATAATCGAAATTTTAGATTCTTCGCCATACTTACAGGAGTTAATCCATTCCAGCGACCTTGTCTAGCTTCAATGGCATTTGGTGGAATGGTCTGTAAGAATTGGCATTCCATCTCTTGAAGAATTATTCTAAGTTCTGCATAAGCATCCTCTATGGGAAGCTCGGTAAACCCCTCTTGCATGATTTAGGCTGTAACGCAATGGTCCCCTTTATTCTTTGGAATGCGGTCATTCTCTTAGGGTTTTTCTTCGACTCTTCCGAGGGGCATTAAATTCCGTTTGAATGCGTCATTAAAAACCTGTGCTAGTCCATAATAGATACCTACGAAACCACACACGATCCCTTCCCATCCAGCAAAGACGTTAATCATTGTATTCATTATTCCTGAGTTATGCCAAGTGTCCCATGCAAACCAATGGCCTAATGCCACGAGCCAAAAGAATACCGCTAATAGGAAGAAGAATAGTTGCAGGACTCGGTTGGTCTTCATAGAGCTAAGGAAAAGCCAGAAGGTAAAAAGTCCCCATAAGAAGAAGAAGGGAACTTGAACCCACATTGCCAAAGCGGGTTCACTGATTGCAGGAACTACACCAAGGACAGGAAGTAAGTAAGTGAAGACATAAGAAAACCAGAAGGTTGCCCCTAATAGATACACAGTTGCAGCGAAGGAATTATTTGTTCTTATCGACCATAATCCAGCGATTAGTGGAGCCAGTCCACCTGCGAATAATCCCGTTGCAAGAACGACACCCAACCCATTGATGTCTAGAACCTCTGCGAAATAGAGCGAAATAAGAATGATTGCAAATCCGAATCCAATCGACCCAAAAGATGCGTGAATAGTATTTTGTTCATCATTCATCTATGACACCTATACAAAGCGTGATATTGAGACTTAAAACCGCGTTTCTTATTTGTAATTATATAAGGTTTTACTGTAATTTAAAATCTGGAAGATAGGCTATTAAATTACACAAATCATCGAGTCTAAAAAATAGTTTAATGGTGAATCCCGTGAAACGTACACAAAAATGGGGGACTGTATTAGTACCCTGTCCAGTTGCCCTCGTGAGTGTTGGAGATGGTACCAAAGCGAATATCATCACTATTTCATGGACGGCGAATCTAAGTTCTCGACCTCCACGAATAGGAATTAGCGTTGTACCAAAACGCCATAGCTATGATTTGCTGCAACGTTTTGGTAATTTTGTAATAAATATTCCTTCAGCTGATCAGATGGATGCCGTAATGATTTGTGGAACAAAATCTGGAAAAAACATCAATAAATTTGAAGCCACGGGTTTTACGCCTATATCTTCAACGAAAATTTCCTCCCCAATGATTTCAGAATGCCCCCTCAATATTGAATGCAAGACCTGGAAGGTTATTGAGGTTGGCTCACATCATCTATTTATTGGGGATGTGGTTGTAGTTCATATTGATGAAGCTGTCCTTGATGCGAATGGGGAACCAGACTTAACGAAATTCGCGATTCCTGCCTATTTGCCACTCGTTCGAGAATTTTGGGCTGTTAACCAATTTCTTAGAAAATGGAAATAATTCTCCTTTTTATATTCTCAAGTGTAATGATTCAGTCCAAAGCCTATATGCCGTAAAGTTAACCTTTTAATTCACGCATTTCGAATACGCACACAGATGAATGGAAACTACGTTGTACTGGAGGAATGGCGGTAACGAAGCCAGACACGATAGAAACCTTGGCAATTTTGGGTGGACTCGGTACGGTCTTAAATCCAATCATCATGTTATTCATGAGTCCTTGGAATTATATGCCAGTTTATACTAACTACCCCTCCGCCTTCTTCTTGAACCCTCGATTGCTAATTTTCATGTTTTCATTCTTCTCAGGTCTTATTATTTTATTATTAACCATTCGGGCTGTACAGTTTGTTTCTGAAATGCCCAAACGTGCTGCAACTGAACTAATTATCATAGGAATTGTGGTGATAATAATTGGGTTAATATTCATGTTCAGTTGGCTGACGATTCTCTCCGGAATCGTAATCCTTGTGGCTGGATCCGAATCTGATGCAGTATGGAAACGTATTCAACGAGCACGAAGACAGACGGGTTGGCCATATCGCACCATCCCAACGGCTACAGGAGATCTTTGGGCCCGACGGTTATCGTGCCGATTTTGTGGTGCACCACTTATCATCAGGGCCGCTACCGCCCGTGGAGACTTAGTACAAGTAGAGTCGCACTGCTCACTGGATAAAACCACCGAAATTATCCAGTTACCATTATCTCAACTAGAAGCTTGGTCTTCGTTTATGGCTGATCGACTCCACCGATGCGAACAGTGCGGAGACCGAACCGTAGCCCTTATCGTTTTAGGTCAAGATGGATTAACTACTCGTCTCCAAGCATTTTGTCCCCATGGTCATTTGAATCGATTTTATCGAAGGATTTGGACACCTCTGTATCCACATGTTGCTCGTATACCTACTATTGATGTCGGCTTCCGATCTACCCAGGTATACCCCCGATTCACCCCATCTATTGCCCCTGCTCAAACTCAGCCCATAAATTTAGGTCATATTTGGCTACAACCACGAACAATGCCTACAGCTGCTTCTGTAACACAACCTATATCCATATCAACTACCCAACTACCTATTGAATACATCAAACATCCTCAGTACTGCAGTAATTGCGGTGTCCGAATCGAAACAGCTGATATTTACTGTTTTCGTTGTGGTAACAAAATAAATTGAAAGAAGTGAAGAATATGGTCTTAGCTGCAATCGAAGCCAACTTTACTTGCGCCTGTGGAGCTCCCTTCATTGTTATGACATTGGATCCTGCTCCGAATGATAAAGTCACAGCACTATTAGTCTGTCCTCGTCATAGGTTGGGTCACCATATCACACTTGATCACTCAGGTCTTGATCTCTGGGCCAGCGTCGTCGCCGATCATCTATATCGATGCGCCA
>JABXGY010000256.1 GCA_016550395.1 archaeon
CCATCGACGTTTTTAGCATCAAGCTCAAGGAGTTCTTTTGTGAGTTTTTCTGCTCGTTCGAAATCTTGATCACTTAAAGCAATGACGGCTCGTTGGAAAATGTCGCTTGCAGATCCCATATCTCATAACCAACCCGTAATACATCCTGTTTTCTTCCTCTTAAATCCCTCTTAATAAAAAAGACTAGGGGAATGAATCGTCGTCAAGCTCTTAAATTCATAGGATGAAGTTAATCTTGGACATAAAGGGTCTTCCCTTGACGAATTTCCTTAAAAGAATTAAACGACATAGGTGATGGTTCTCGTGGTAAGCATTCCAATCCTCATTGCTAGTCCACAAGGAGTCAGGGGACAGACTGCTGAAGTGATTAAGGATTTTATTGAAGAGATTCAACATGCAGGTTTCCGCACGAAAATTATTACGACGCCTGATTTATCCTTTGCTGCATGTGGTGGTTGTCTTGCTTGTGAATCAACCGATGATTGTGTCGTGAAAGATGATGTGCAAACATTCCAGGAATCTTTATTGATATCCCCTGGTTTTGTCCTAGCGACACCAGTATATTTGATGGGTCCTCCTGGAAGATTAAAATGTTTACTCGATCGGTTTTGGCCTTGGATGTTGCGTCCTCGTTTGTTTGGTAAATATGGGGCTGTGATTGTAACATCAATAAGTTATGGAGCTGAAAGTCTATCCGAGTATCTTTCTGCAATTCTTGAGTCATGGGGGTTAGGTGTGGTTAAACCCGTAGCAACTATTGTACCAAAAAAAGATGATATTGAAACGCGAAAGAAGAATCTCACAAATTGCCGTTTGTTAGGGCGTCGCTTTCTGGATGCTATTGAAAAAAAGAAACAATTGAAGTTGTCATCGATTGGAAAACGGTTGATAATGGATATTTGGCGACTTATACAGGATAATAAAGATAGATTTCAGATGTCCTATTCTTATTGGAAAGAGAAAGCAATTGCAAAGCGATTTGGAATTTAATTTTTCGGATCTACTCCTACTCATTCTGTATCCTCACTTGGTTCATCGAGCCCTATCATCTCGCGATAACGTTTGTGTTGTTCTTCATCCATTTTTCGGAAACGTTTGGTAAATTCCCGTTTGAGGAATGTTCGTAATACAAAGTAACTAATTCCAACAGTGAAGCCAATACCGATTGACGTCCACAACAGAATAACTGTTAACATTTGAATACCAATTGCAATTGAATGAAATCCCATTTGATTTAGGATGATGCTTGAAACATAAAGAATAACACAGATTAACACTAGTCCGACAAACAAGATAACCATATTACGCGTCTGATTGCGTTCTTGCGGTTCATCTTCAGGACTAGCTGATACTCTACGGGGTGGTCGATAAAATTCGACGGAATTGGTCATTGAATCTTTCACCGAAAATTTTCAGGTTTTCCACTCAGCCTTCTGTTAAAATTCTTTGGGTATAGAATCAGCAAACAACCAACTGAAGAAATATTCATTAGACTTCTCCTGTTTTTTAATCACACACAAACCTTTTCTGGAGATAGTTCGCATGGAAACTAAATCCTGCTTATAGAGGATTGGTGTGATTATGACTTACATGAACTATGTTAAACCGTTGACCTTTTGGGGTGCTATTATTGCTATCATCATTGGCTTCATCTCAATTGCTTTTCAAGGTGTCGGACTTCTATTAACTGGTCCCCTTCTTTGGCTACTAGGACTATCATCTATTGTCTATATTGTCGTTGATGTCATCGCAATTATCTGTGCCTTTA
>JABXGY010000257.1 GCA_016550395.1 archaeon
ATTTTCTGCATCTTTAATTAGGCTAAGAAATTGTGGATTCCGTTTTATTCCTGAATAGTAATTATCAATTATTTCATATAGTGATTCTTTGTTTGAAATTGTTTTTTTTCCAATTTTAGGGTACCAGATGTCAATACACTTATTTTGATGACCATTGCTCAACCAACAGCACCAGCTATATGAGTTACAAGGAAGGAAAATAAATCGGGAGAGACTGCCAGCAAAGTAATTGCACAAACCAAACCAGATAGATTTGAAACAGAGTCTGGTAGAAGCATAGACTAGACTCGGTGTGAGAGCGCAAAGTTTTTGTAGCTACAAGGCATGCTCCAATCAGGCTGTCGTGGACTCAGCAAGTTTAATTGCTGACAGCGACTACCGTGAGCCATCGAGATGAATGAAGTTTGCCATCCAAACGGAAAAGTGGTGGTCGAAGCAAAGGTTCGACCGGTCGTGGAGCCACAGTCCAATGTAGTAGTTGTGGTAAGTTAGTACCGCGTGATAAGGCGAAGAAACGCACCTCACGTGCGTCATTTGTAGACCCGCAGATGGCACGGGAACTTCGTAGATCAGGAACGTATCTCCCAGGTCGACGAGTCACCAAATGGTATTGTATCAGCTGCGCAGTTCATCGTGGAGTAGTCACCATCCGGAGTCGAAAAGATAGGAAAAAACGATAGACTAGTAAACAACGCTAAGTGCTTTCTTATCACTTTGAATGGTCTATCTAACGGAGGCACTCTAATGCAATTATCAGTCTTGCTTGATGCCCCAAGGTGCCGCACTGATGGTTCTTTTCTCATTAGAGACGTCCCAGGTACAAGTGGACGATTAGATGTTGTGTGTCGCGTTTTACTTTCCACGTTCAGAGCTGTACCAGAACTTTGTTCTAACCTACAGTTTTTTGCTGTCTTAGGTGGTCCTCCAACACCTCCACTCCAGCTTCAGGTAAAGGATGTAGCTCCAAAAGCTTTACCAGAAAGTGAACTTGCCTGCTCGATTATATTGAAAACATTACTCTACCAGCTTAGGAAATCAGAGCAAACCCATCACAAGAATTGGCCAGAATTTTCTCTTTCGAAAAAAGGATTTGCAGAGACCCTTAAGGAGGAAGCACCCGCAGAGAGCCATATTTTCTATCTCATTGAAAGGGGCAAACCTCTTGAAGAGATACCCGTTTCCTTTGAGCAGCCAATGCTAATCGTTTTAGGAGATGATAAGGGACTTCCTAAGGATCACGAAGAAATACTTTATCAATATAAAGTACAGGAAGTAAGTGTAGGAACTCGAAGCCTTTTGGGAAGTCAGGTGATTAGTCTACTCCTACTTAATCTAGCACGTTGTCTGAATACTTCTTGACCCCAAATACTTCGAAATGAAGTCAAAAGGACTTTGGAACTAATGTCAGATCATTCGGATTTCATTCAAGCTATTAAGACCTATTCCAAACACCCAACCAAAGCCATGAAACGCCTGATCCGATTAACTACGAAAGAAAATCTTTGGTTATACGCCTTAACCTTACTGGAAGAAAGAGATTATTTTGCTTATGAATTTCGAGGTGTGATACATGAACGGTTTGGTGTTGAAATGGCATCGGTTACTGCCTATGTTTTACTCTACGCATTAAAACGGGATGGACTCGTTACATTGAGTGAAGAAAGACGAGAAGGTAAACGACCCACGCGAAAATATTATCGGATTACAGAAAGGGGTCGCGAAACCCTTGCTGAAGCTAAGCGATATCTTCAGCTTCTTTTATCGACTCTGAACCCTTCTCCAATTTAGATAATGCACGATAAGCGGCAATCGTTCGTTGAATCACAGTGATATGTGCAAGGATAGCAATTAGGATTACACCGTATTCTATCCAGTTAGTGATACCGAAAAAGACGGGAGGAGCAAAAAGAAGTCCAATAATTGTCAGGTACTGGAGAAGAGTCACGACCATGAGAATAATCAACCGTTCAGGACGTTCAGCAATTCCTACTCCTAATTGTGTAACACCAGCAGCTTCTGCCCGGGCCCGAGTATAACTCACTAGAAGGCTTCCAACGATGGCAATAATTCCCCAAAACGGAGATACCCATCCACCCAAAATTACACCAAATAAAACAATAGCATCGCTATAGCGATCACAAATACTATCCAAAACCCCGCCAAACGGAGTTGTCTTCCCAGTCGCTCGTGCCACAGCACCATCTAAAGCATCCACAAATCCTGAAATAAATAGGAGAAGTAAAGCTAACGCTAGCTGCTGTTGAAAAAACATCCAGGCCGAAAATGTAGCAATAATCGGACCTAGAAGCGTCAAGGCATTGGGAGGCACTCTTGATCGAGCAATAACTCGTGCAATAGGGGCAAAAATTCGTTTGAATTGTTCCTTGATTCGTCCTATAACCATTGAAACACCATGGGGGATGGATGTTTTGCCAGTGTTTATACTCCTTTAATTAAGTGTCTTTGCCTTGATTGCATAACTCGAAAGACTGAAAAGCTAGTATTTAGGAAATTAGCTTACGTGAAGTAATGGAACTCCATTTTTTCTGGGAGCTCGTGTTACCGTTATGCAAGAGGATCTCAAAGAAGTTGAGTATCAACCGATCCCCGTTCGTAGCCTACTGGTTGAAATGAAGGATCTAAGTGAATTAATGATAGATCTGGCGTATTCAGCCGTGATGTTCAATGATAAAGACCTCGCCGAAGAGGTCATGGACATGGAGGAACGAGTGGACTACTTAGGATATCTACTCCTAATGAACGCTTCACTGGCTGTTCGTGATAAAGATGATGCTGAACAAATCGTCAGTATCATGAAAACGGCTTCAGCCGCCAATAAAATTAGTGATGCAGCTGCTGACATTGCGGGACTTGTAATTCACGATATAGGCATTCCCGGCATCTTATGGTTGGCAGTCAGTCAAGCAGAGGAAATCGTTGGACGTGCTACACTCCTTGGCAAGTCTTTGCTTGTTGGAAAAACCTTAGAGGATGTAAATCTCGAAGAAGAAATTGGTTCCGACATCATCGCCATACAACGAAAAGGTACCTGGACGATTAATCCGCCAGAAGCTTTTCAATTCCAGAAAGGTGATCGGATTATTTCACGGGGTTCAAGTGAGAGTGTGAAAAAATTACAGAGGCTAGCTTCCGGTGAGCTTGAAGAGATTGCTTAAAAAACCGAAGGGAGAGCAACTCCCAGAGGAACGCATCCTTGGAATGCTTATCCAAATGAAAGATACATCCGAATTACTCATCAGTCTAGCTTATACTGCGCTGCTAACTAACAACAAGAATATCGCTGAGGATATCTTCGAATTGGAGGACAAATTTGACAATTTTCATACCGAATTTGAACTCGAAGTATTGAAAATGGATCTACCCGAAGGCGAAGAAAAACGCCGATTGGGATTGATTCGATTAGGCGTCGCAGCTGAAAACCTCGCTGATGCCGCCTCTCAGATGGCTGAAATCGTCCTTCGAGGAGTTGATGTACATCCCTTGATGAGATTAGCTCTACAAGAAGCCGATGAACGTGTAATTCGTGAAACTGTCGAATCTAACTCGATTTTAGCCAATAGTACCCTGAGACAATTACGACTGGAGGACCATGGAACTCGGATTTTTGCCGTTAAACGTAACGACCAGTGGACATATGATCCCAGTGGACGATTCAAATTACTCCCTGGAGATATCATTTATGCGGGTGGTTACAAAGAAGCGGTTGAAAAACTCGAGGAAGTCGCTCGGGGCAATATACAAGAACTTTGAAAGAACCACTCTCAAAATCGATTCTTCTTTGAAATGCAAAGCCAAAATGTAGATAAAGTCGACTCACCGATTCAGGAACTTAAAGGTGAAATCGATTATGGCAAAGAAGAGAGATCTCATTATCGTTGGTTGTGGACCAGGTGGTATGACTGCAGGCCTATATGCTGCAAGAATGGGATTGAATGCCGTGATACTAGAATCTGGCATTTGTGGAGGGCGAATGATGAACGCCTGGCAAATTGAAAATTATCCCGGATTCGAAAACATCAGTGGGGGAGAACTCACGGCTAAAATGAAAACTCAAGCAGAAAATGCAGGTGTGGAAATTCAAGAATTAACCACGGTAGAAAAATTCCAACTCTCAGACAAGATGAAAGTTGTCATTACCGCAGATGGGGAAGAATATCATGCCCCTGCAATAATCTTAGCAATGGGAGCTTGTGATGCAGAATTAGGAGTTCCCGGAGAAGCCGAATATCATGGTCGAGGAATTAGTTATTGTGCAACCTGTGATGGCCCACTATTTCGGGGAAGAACGGTGGCCGTAATTGGAGGCGGAAATACAGCAGCAATGGATGCTCTATTCCTA
>JABXGY010000258.1 GCA_016550395.1 archaeon
GGAGCGGTAGTGTCTACAAGAGGAATGGCCTCTGTCCAACGAGTTGCTCTATCGATGCAGGTCAATAGGTATCGAAAGGGAAGAGGGTAGGGAAAGTTAGGGAGAGTAGCAGCAGGAAGGGGACCCACAATGTCGATGTGGACAGTTTCGAAGCGGTCGGAATGAGGAGTAATAGGAGTTACGGGGGAACGAGTGTGGCGTTGGACTTTAGACTGTTGGCATGCGGGGCAATTGGTAACAAAAGATTTGATATCGGCATCAATGGCAGGCCAAAAGTAGCGGTGTTTTACAAGTTCGGCTGTCTTTTTAACACCTGGGTGGGAAAGGTTATGAAGAGAGTTGATGATGTTGAAACGAAGAGGAGAGGGAATGAAAGGACGAGGGGAAGAAGTAGAGGTATCACACCAAAGTGTAACATTGTTGGGAAGATCGTAGGGTGTGAGACGGTCTTTGAAATTGTCTATTTCTTGGTCGTCAGCTTGGGCAAGTGCGATTCCGTTGAGGTCGAAAATGTCGACTGTCGTGGCGCAAACAGTGCGCGAAAGGCAGTCGGCTACGACGTTGTTTTGACCACGAATGTATTCAAGGGAGGAAATGTATTCAGAAATGTAGGAAAGGTGGCGTTGTTGCCGGTCAGACTTTGGGGGAGAACGAGAGTAGAAGGCGGAAACAAGAGGTTTATGATCAACAAAGAGTGAAACGGGATGACCATCGATCAGATTACGGAAGTGTATTACAGCTAAGTATGCTGCAAGGAGCTCACGATCGTAGGTGGAGTAAGTTTTCTGGACATCAGATAGCTTTTTGGAGAAGAAACTCACAGGAAGAGGTTTGGAGTCTACCATTTGGTAGAGTGCAGCTCCAACTGCGAAGTTTGAACTGTCTGTGACGAGCTGGTAAGCTGTTGCGTCAGGTGAAGGAAAGGAAAGGGTGGAACAGTTGCAGAGGGCATGCTTGAGTGCCTCGAATGAACTTCGAGATTCATCGGTCCAGGTAAGGGATTTGGAAGATGGATTGTGTCGAAGGAGTTCAGTTATGGAAAGAGCTATATCAGCAAAATGAGGTATCATTTGGCGGAAGAAATTCAGCATTCCCATGAAGCGGCGCAGTTCAGAGGAGTTGGTGGGCAAAGGAAAATCGGTAATGGCTGCGATTCTGTCCGCAGGGGGCTTGATGCCTTGACTACTAACTTCATAGCCAAGAAAAGTGAGGGAAGATTGGAAGAATATGCATTTGGGAAGAGAAAGGCGCAAGTTGTTGTCGGCGAGGATGGAAAGGACAGAAGTTAAGTCGCGTTTGTGCTCTTCGTTGTTTGATGAGGCGATGAGGATGTCATCAAGGTAGACGAAAGTGTTAGGAACGTTGGCAAGGATGGAATCGATGAATCGCTGGAAAGTGGATCCAGCATTTTTGAGTCCGAAGGGCATATAAAGAAATTCGAACAGACCGAAAGGGGTAACAACCGCCGTTTTAGGGACGTCTTCTTTGGCCACTGGAATCTGCAAATAGGCTCGTTGTAAGTCCAGTTTAGAAAAAACAGATTTACCATGCAAAGAAGTAGTAAGAGAGCGAAGGTGGGGAATGGGGTATTTATCGTCAACAGTTATGGAATTTAGGGCACGATAGTCACCGCACGAACGCCATTTTCCTGGTTCTGATTTTGGAACGAGGTGCAATGGCGAAGCGTAAGGTGAATTAGAACGTTGAATTATTCCAGCATTTAACATGAACTGGAATTCATCTTGTGCGGCTTGGAGTTTGGTACCAGAGAGGGGGCGAGCTTTGAAGCAAGGAGGAGGTTTACCTTGGGTATCAATGCGATGAAATGTTGTGTTGGAGTTGACAGGGGCAGCTTTCAGTTGAAGAGGGGAAGTTAGAACTGGATAGCGGAGGAGGAGAGCTTCAGCGGAAGAATGGTGGTTAGAAAATGAAATAGAATAGGTAGAGGAAGGAGTATCAGCATGAGACAAAGGAATGCGGCGTTCAGTGGAAGGATCAATGAGTATTTGATTCTTACTATCAATGAGCAAAGAGTGAGAAGAGAGGAAGTCTAAACCTAGTATAGGTTGGACGACATCTGCAACTACAATGGACCAAGGAAAAGAACGACCAATGGAACGAAAACCAATATCGGTATTAAGTTCGCCATGAACAGTTATGGAATCGCCAGAAGCATTAGCTAAGCGAACAGCAGTGGGGCGCAAAAAGGAAGAAAAATTTTTCTCAAAAGGTAATAAGGTAACGGGAGAGCCAGTATCAATCAAAAATGAGTAATGTTTGCTACCGATTTGGGCACTTATTTTAAGTGGCAATCCGACGGTAACGAGGTTTACAGATTGCCCTTCTAGTTTCCCATATGGTGAGAAGGTCTAGGAGAGGAAGGGCGAGAATCAGGAAGAATGTTAGAGGAAGAGGAAGACAAGATGCACCAAGATTTACAAGACCGGGCGTTGTGTCTAAAGTAAAGGTGGGCACGGCAAACTTGAGGACGTTGGTTGGGGTGGAAGGCGCGGATGCCTGGTGGTACAGAAGGGTTCGTGTATTGGGAAGTGTTGTTACTGTTAGAGACCATGTTAGGGTTGGAAGAAGTGTGCCTCAAATGACTATCTGAGCCTATTGGGTTAGAATTAGGACGAGAAACAAAATGGCTAGTATTATTGGCATTATTAGACCTATTTTGAACACTGGAAACATTATGAACTGCATTAAAATTGGAATTAGTGTTATAGGCTAAAAGCATGTCGGCTACACGGGCTAGCTCATCAAGATCATCGCTATCATACGTTACTAGAGACATTCTAACATTAGATGGTAGACCTTTAAGAAATTTTACTTTAAGATACTCATTAGAGAGATTCATTCGGTTACCTAATTTACGGATTTCTTGCAAATAGAGGGAAGGTTTAGTACACAGAATGTTATTTTGTGAAATCAAATCATCAAAAATTTCAGGAGGAGATTTAGAATATAAATCAATTACAGCACTTTTGATTGTGTCATAATTTGAACTGTCAATTACACCATCAGATAATTTATTGGACACTTCAACAGGTAAGTTAGATAATATATGGTGGAACTTAGTTGCTGAATTGACTACTCGAGCAAGAATGAAATTTGATTCCATGATTCTGAACCAACGCGCTGCGGACACTTCGTCAAAAGGAGGAGGCTTCACGGAGAGATGGGCCGCCACGGGCTCGGTTGCTGGTTGTGGTTGGGGTGGCACCACCACTTCGGCTTCGTTGTCACTCATCGTCTGTCCCTCGGAATCTCAACCACTCCTCACTCCGGGGTCACCACTTTGGGACTGTCTAGGTCCGTTTGGGGATTGAAACAATGAGGATTGACTAGGACACTTTTACTAGTACTAATTTTCCGGTTATGATGAATGGAGGTGGTGAGATTGTGATGGTGAAACAAAGGCCTGCAAATATATGGTAACTAAACAAAATGGAAAATGTTTACAACAATGTCTTATTCTATCAACAACAACAAACTGTATGAGGCTATGGGAACACTACAATTACATAATACTATTTATGACCACTAAGAGAAATTGAATAAAATCAATCTAAATGAATAAAATGAACCTAAATAAATACTACTAAACACTAACCCAGATAGTCTCTGTTGATGTCAAATGTGGTGGAAAAACAGGAGGCAACTTAATCAAAGAATAATTACGAGTTTTGGGAATCAAGGTGAAAAGTGTGTTTATATCTAGGCGGCAATCGGTGTTGCCAGAATTCGGGGAAAAATCCTCTATCACTACATCACTACCCCTCCTAGTACGGAGTACATCCACAAAAAAAATAACTAAAAATAAAAGTAATCGTTATTCCGAGTAAAACGAACAGAACGGCCAGAACGAGTACGAGGAGGCGAGTGTGTGGGAGAAGGAGTGTCGGAACGGGGGGAAAGGGTAGTAGTGTTTGGGGAAGAAGGGGATGGGGGAGGGTTAGTCGTAGGTAAAGAAGCTGGAGTAGGTTTAGTGGGAGGTGAAGAAGTTGAAGGCTTGAAATGGGCAGGTTTTAGGCGGTCAATGGAAACGGAAGTGTCTCCTTGGGGCAGGCGAAGGGTGAAAAATTTGGGTTGTCGGGAGATGACTTCGAAAGGACCTGAGTAAGGGGCTTCTAGGCTTTTTCGAATGCGGTCTACCCGTAACCAGACTTTGGAGCAAGTGGAAAGTTCAGTTGGAATGTAAGTAGGGGATGTGTTATGGAGTTCGCCTGAAGAGAAATCGTAGAAATTAACTGAGCGCATGTCGTCAACAAGCTGTTGGATAGAAGTATTAGAAGTAGGGCAAGAAGATTGAGGGGAAATTAGGGGCTGAGGGCATAGCATGTATGTTCCAGTAACAGCAGTGAATGGGGAGAAACCTTTGACGTTCGGGGACAAGCGGAAACTCATGAGGACGATGGGAAGGGAAATATACCAATTTTGTGCACGGGCCATGATGGAGGACTTCAGGGTACGGTGAAATCTTTCGATTATTCCGTTTGATTGGGGGTGGTAGCTAGTGGTTCGGATTTTGTTGAAACCAAGGACGGAAGAAAGATTAGAAAATAACTCACTTGCGAACTGGGTACCTTTGTCAGAAACAACGTGAAGGGGTACGCCAAATCTGGAGACCCAACCATTAACAAACGAATGTGCAACAGAGGGAGCGGTAGTGTCTACAAGAGGAATGGCCTCTGTCCAACGAGTTGCTCTATCGATGCAGGTCAATAGGTATCGAAAGGGAAGAGGGTAGGGAAAGTTAGGGAGAGTAGCAGCAGGAAGGGGACCCA
>JABXGY010000259.1 GCA_016550395.1 archaeon
AGTATAGTTATCCCAGTAGAGTTACGGTAAGGATCAAAGTAGCAATGTTAATTGAGGAGTATGAGTTTGGCAAAATCGTCATTGATGGCGAAACGTATCATACCGATGTGTTGGTCTTTTCCGACCGAGTCCGTGATCAATGGTGGCGACGAAAAGGACATGAATTAGGGATTGAAGATCTTAAATGTGTCTTAGCTGCCCAACCCGAAGTACTCATCGTCGGTACTGGTTATACTGGAGCCCTTCGAATACCCGAAGAGACCCAACGACAATTACGTAAACATCATATTCAACTTATTGTTAAGAAGACACAAGCAGCATGTTCGCTCTTCAATTCTATGATGCAAGCGAATCGAAATGTGGTATCCGCACTCCATCTTACTTGCTAACCTGCAGTACGTTTACAATCAACATTAGAAAAATAGATTGCTTTGATAAGGCAGGGAAATCCTATCAATCTCTACTGGTGAACTCAGTGGTTGGACTGCGTATCTATGGTTTTACAAACACACCTCGAAATCTCTTGGTCGGACTCAAGAAGTCCTTAGATGACCAGTATCCATCCCTTTTCACTCCGATAAGCGTACATTCAGATTTACTGCCAATTCCTGACGAAGGCTATGATTCACGGCGACGCCAATATTTAGCAGGCGTATTTCTCAGAGTTCTTGATAACCATGTACCAGCTAATTTACATGGTCTAGCTTTAGTGAATTCAGATCTTTTTGTTCCACGACTGAATTTTATCTTCGGACTTGCCCAACTTGGCGGGAATGCCCTTGTGGCACTTCCAAGACTTCGACCCAGCTTCTACCAACTACCCTCAAATGATGCGTTATATTTTCAGCGCATTGTAATCGAGGCGGTACACGAGCTTGGACATGTGCTCGGACTCGGACATTGTGATAATTACTGCGTTATGCGATTTTCAAACACCCTCGCTGATACAGATCAAAAACCGGTCAAATACTGTGAAACTTGTTTTCAAAAACTTACACAGTAAAAGGTACTACTGAAGTTTGGTCATTTTCATAAACTGCCTCAACGGGTGTCTTCTTATTTTGTCTGACCGAGATAAAATCGGTGAATGTGACGATGTTTCTTGTTACAGATTTGAAAAAAGCATGGAATGTTATGGCTCGACCCAAACAAACCTTTGATGCTGAAGGAGAGATTAGCGGATATCTGCCCGTTTTGCGTTGGTTCTTATTCCTCAATATAATTCCAGCGATTCTGACTCCCTTCGTCTGCTGGTTTGGTGTTCCAGCGAATATCATTCATTCAGGAACCAACGCCCAAATGGGAGCCTACGTGTATGCGCCCCTTTTTGAAGCCGCCACCGGAATCTCTCGTTTCCTCTGGGTTGGTCTCCTTACCTATCTACTAAATGTCCTCAAATTTCCTCTCATCGGACTCATCTATCATATAATCGCAAAGCTCATGCGAGGCTCAGGATCACTTCTTGATTCATTTAAGGTGGGGACCTATGCCGTTGCTCCCACTCTAGTTTTTGGCTGGATTCCCTATTTTGGATTAATCTCCGGGCTATGGGCAGGTTATCTGTATGTTATTGCGTTGAATCGTCTCCATGAGATTCCGTTAGGTCCAGCAATAGCTGTAATCAACTTCTTTATTGGAATACAAGTTGTTTGGGCCTTCACATTTGGTTGGTTCGGTAGCACAATACCTTGGTAGAAAATCCACTGATATATTACAATGTATTATTCGTTAGGTACCGTTAATATCATTAATTACCAGACAAACGCAGTTCAACATAATAATGACTGATGAATCCTGGAAAAATGGTTGGTGAAATATCTGGAGTGGCACTAATGTAATGGTTATCATAGGTATTCCATATCGTATCATTTTCAACAAACTCTAAGACAACTGGATGACCATCAATTGCCATTACAATCTGTTCCTCTGAGATTTGAAAACCACTTATTTGATAACTCCATTTTTGCAATCGATCATTGTTCATATAACCCGGTTCTGGCGTAACAACTAGTAATCCAAAACCAGCTTTCACATTTAATGTCACATTCCATTGCATTGCAGATTCAAAGCCACCATGATGTTCTCCTGAATCATTAAAGTAAAGGCTGCCAGCTAGAGTCAGACTAGGCTGGTTAACATAGGTGATGATTCCCACTGTAATGAGGCTTATGGCAATCACAGCAACTAACGTCATTGTGACAATTAGCTTCGTTTTCGTTTCCATTGCCTAATACTTCCATTACAAATAGATGTAATTCGGTATAGGAATTCGTCGCATAATATCCTAAGGATTAGAACACCAACGGCTTTACCATTCAAGCAAATAGAACCAGCTCTCATATCTACAAGAGCTCTTTATATAATGAACATGTTGAAAGAGTGCCTATATATCGATTTTATATAACAAGACCTTGCTAAAGAGGGGTTTACGAGGGACCAACAATGGCAGAAAATCGTTCACGTGGCTATTTAGCCTTCCTCGTCATATTCATGGGTCTCGTCGGACAAATGGATGTCTGGCTATCACTCATCGAAACTCCCGCAGCACCACTCATATTCGCTGAAGCAGGTCTCGACATAACAACACAATGGATCTTCGGATTCTGGCAGGGAGTCTTTGGAATCATCGTATTCTTAGTCTTCTTTATTGGCTACTTCTCTGACGCCTTTGGTCGCCGAAAAGGTATCTTAGCACTGTCACTAGTAATGGGAATTCCTGCAGGACTCATCATCTTAGTTCCCTATCCAATGACCGTCGGTTCACTTAGCTGGTATATGTTCATGCTATTATACTCGTTTGTTATCATGGGAACAACTTCAAATCTCTGGGAGGTTCCAATCACTGAAGAATCACCTGCGAAACGGCGAGGTCTGTATGGAAGCATCGCCTTTCTCATCAGCGTCATCCCTCTCTACGCACTTCTTGGCCCAAGGGTCATGAGCCTATTAGGATGGCGATGGGGATACGGTATCATGGCAATATTCTTGATCGTTATCCTCATTCTCCTGGTCTTCATGAAAGAAACCAAACGCTGGACTGATGTTCAAGAGGGACGTGCACAGAAACGACTTGGAATCATTGAAGCGATCAAATCATTGGGAAGAAGAGATGCATTATACGTCGGTATCGCATCACTAGTATATCTAGCCTGGACCATCTCCTTCAAACTGGGCACAACCTGGTCCGGAATATTCTTCACCTCTTCTCCTTACGCCGCACAGTGGAACACCATCCTGATAATCGGAGGATTAATGCTTCCCATCAGCGCTATCATATCCGGAGTCCTCCTCGAAAGGGTGGGCCGAAATATCACCTTAATCATCGGAACGTTCGGCTCAATAATCTCCTTTGTAGGTTTAGGAATTGCAGGATTACCCGCATTCTTCTGGGGCATCTACTTCTTCATGGCAATGGTTCTAGCTTGGATCTATGTCTATGTGACAGAAATCTTTCCTACCAAAGTTCGTTCATCGAGTGTGGGCATTGCCGTAAC
>JABXGY010000260.1 GCA_016550395.1 archaeon
GGAACCTAGCGAAGTATATTCTCGGACCAAGACATTGTTGCCGATGTATGTATTAGGTCCGATATAGGTGGGTCCACGAATTGTAGTATGAGGGCGTACAACGACGCCTTCCGAAATATGTACGGAGCCTTCAATGCGACTAGGTTGTTGGATGTCTGCGGATTCAGCTATGAATGACCCTTTTCCTGTCAGTGTCTTATCCAGAACAAACCGATTAGCTTTGATAAGATCCCAAGGGTGAGATATTTCAACCCAATCACGTTCCCAAACAGACCCATATACTGTTTTCTTTTCACTAATTAGGCGTTGGAAGGCTAAAGGAAGATCATGGGTATCCTCCAAAAGATCAAAGATGGGAGGTTGCAAAACGTAAATGCCAGCAACTGCATAACGGCTTTGGATTTCATTGGGATGAGGTTTTTCCACTAGTTGTTTTATTCGGGCCCGGTCATCAATGACTGCAATTCCATAGAATTGAGGAGTATTCGTCAGTGTAAGGCTCACTACGGCTGAAGCGTCAAGATCTTTGAAGTGTCGTTGGGCGCGCCGAAACATCTTGGGATCCCCTAAAATGTCAGCATTAGCGACGACGAAGGCATCTTCGCCTTGCAGTTCATCCTTTGCTACTAGGATCGAATCTGCCACTCCTCGTCGTTCTTTCTGAAGTACATAATCAATTTTCACACCAAGATTATGACCTTGACCTAGAAAGTCGCGTATTTGATCGCCACGATAGCCTATAGAGACGAGGATGTCTCGTATTCCCGCTTTGCGCATATCCTCGATCATCCATTGGATGATGGGTTTTCCACCAATGCAAAGCAAGGGTTTGGGACAGGTTTCGACTAGTGGCCACATACGTTGACTTTCACTACCTGCCAAAAGGAGTGCTCGCATTTTGAGTTATCCCCTATACGATGGTGACTGCGCTACTGCCAACTCATTAATCTTTTTCCTTTCGTGTTTGGGGGAGTACTTCCACCACAAACTTGTTCTCAACAGTGCGCTTTTTTCCACTGGGACCCGAATATATGCTATTGATTGTTCCTTCATGTTTTCCTGCTTTGGTAGCAATTAAGTATAGAGGAAATTGGACATGTTGTTTTGAGGGGAGAGTGATGATTTGCTTTTCTAAGGTTCCTATTTTGAGGAGAAGAGTAGGTGGAAGAGTAACAGTGATACTCACATTGGAAGCATCACCATGACTGTCGTTTTTTACACTGAGAATTAGTTCAAATTCTTCTTGAGAATGGGGTGAAGTAGATGATTGGGCACTAATTTCAATTCGTGGTTTAGCTGCAGCTATTTGGATGGGGACCACATTAGATTTTAGATGAATTTGCTGTGATTCAATTTGTAAAGTTACTTGGACAGGTCCGACTTCATAATCGCCAGGTAGTCGGGGTTCAATGGCAAATGATAACTTGTATCTTCGAAGGGAGTCCTTTGGCCATTTGAGGGTTTCAAGACTGGCAATATTGGTTGGAAGGAGAAGTTTTACATCTAAAATTCGAACTGGAATTGGGAAGTTAAATCTGCATGATCCGGAGACGCGGTCCTTGATTTTGACTTCTTCTTTGTCAAGAACCAGTTTTAGAGAGCTCTTTTTCATCTCGTTGAAGAGTGTAATGAGTTGAAAGAGTAGTTGATTGACCTGTTCTGATTCATTAAACTGGTTAGGAAACACGGGAGTTTCAGTCACTGGATTTCCTTCAATAAATCGGTTAACAAGTGTTGATGCAACAGGATACACAAGGGTCTTGACTTTCTGTGGACCTAACCTTTTTTCGAGCTTTTGCGCTTCTCGGTATGTTTCTGTGGCTCTCGCCAAATCATTACTTGCAATTAATATGACAGTTCTAAGAGAATAGGATCGCAGGAGCAATTGATCATCCTGAATTCGAGTTCCAAGGCGAGTTATTTGAGTTAGTGCACCTGCTGCCGCAGGATAATCTGCAGCTATTAGAGCAACATCCACAGCTTCTTCCAAGATACCTTTTTCTCGGTTGATATCCTTGTCAGCTAAGTAGAATTGGGCGGCTTGTAGATAGGCTTCATGTGCCCGTTTATAATCAGGCACACGAGCATGATCACGCCCTGCTGCTGCCCATTCATCAGCAGCTTTACGGTCATTACCTTGATCCTGATAAAGTTGGGCGCGTTTTTCATGTTTCGCCGCTGACTTGATCGGATCGCCCCGAAATACTCGCTTTAAGAAGGACATAATGCGGCAGTATTCAGGTGTTCCATCTAAAATTTATTTTGGGTCAGTAACAAACGAGATAAAACTTGTGAGTTATGAATCGATTTTGAGGGGGACTCCAGGTTTGGGCACTTGGACTCGAATACCACTAGCCTGAATGAATTTTCGAAAGAGCTGAGGTGCCTCTGTATGAATTGGCAATACACATTTTGGTCGCATTTCTTCAAGCGTCTGGTAAAGCTGAATCGGATGGATATGACCCGAGCAATGAGCTGAATACATGGTTAGCCCAGAGAGTGCGAGCCAATTGAGGAGTTTATCAAAATTGATTTCACTTTCTTCGTTGAAGGGTTCAGAAGAACTGAGAAGGTAAATACCTGATTCTGGTGGTTTAATCCGTTGAATTGCACTGATGCTGCCAAAGCTGCTACAGAAGACATATTGTTCTGGATGTTCATGAAGATCAGTTGCGCTGATCCCCCGATTAGAAAATTCCAGCAAAGGTGGATCGGCTTCTTGAAGTAACCGTTCATATTTAGAAAGGCGTTTCTTCGATGCATCGAACCAATGGATTTCTAAATCTTTTGCGATATTTGGTGTTTTGAGTTCGCGACATTGGTTGATGGCATGAAGGATCCACATTCTTCTTGGTTCAATAACCAGTTTCCGGTTATTTGTCTGAGCAGCGGTTTGAATAGATCGGAATCGATCAAAGTCAGTCTCTGAAAAATCAGCAATTGCTAGATTCTTACATTCTCCAATGATTGTTGTAGCTTTTTCCTGAACTTCTTGTTCGTTTGTTATCTCAGCACGTGCGATATTGGTGCCCTCACACAATACTAGATCAGGCTCTCCACCGTCCTGAACTGCATCAATTAAATCCTGAGTTAAGTCAGGGCGTGTTCCATGCCGACGGAAATCCCCCGTATAAACAATACTAGCCTCAGAGCAGTGAATAATGAAACCATAAGCTGCTGGAATACTATGATCGACGTGAACAGGTTGGACTTCGACACTACCAATTTTTACTCGGTCACCGGTTTTAAATGTCTGAATTTGGAGTCCTTCAATATCCGTATCAAAGAAAGACCGGGCTCCTTGTAATCGAGCTTCAAAGATTCGTTGCGTACATTCGCCCATGTATATCGGGATGCTACGATTAAGAAGCGGAATATAGCCACTATGATCTGTATGTGCATGGGATAAAAGAACAGCATCAATATCTGAGGATTGTTGCTGTGGATTATCAGGGTGATGGTATAGGTGTGGAATATCCGGAGTTGCACCAACTTGAATGAGTTCTGCAAGAGATCGCGGAGCGACGGGAAAATCATAAAATTCTCGCATGGTTTCGAAGGATTTACCAAAATCAAGAAAGAACTTAATTTCATGACCCTTATCTTCGACTAGGATTTTGTTAGCGCCAATTTCACCTGCGCCGCCATGGATTGTGATTATAACTGTCATGAGGTTGATCACCCTTATTTTATTCTGCTTTTTTTGGTCGTCGCACCTTGGGGACAAAACTATGGAGGAGTCCTTGTGAGAGACTTCCACAGCCAAGAATATCGTCTTTATACGTTACGATGACATACCCTCGTATTTCATCCTTAAATTTAATTGATTCTCCTTGGAGCCAACTATTTGTCTGTTCAGCAGTTAATTCGATGATATGTTTGGAGGCATGACGTCCTAGGATTTGTGCACCGTCCATAGATAAACGAACTGCCCGAGGAGAATATTCACCTACATACAGACCCGTAGTTCCTGTATACGGTACATCAACAAGATGATTTAGCGCAGCCTTCGTAATCAGCCGGATGCGTTTTCGTCCAGACCTGAGAAATCGATAGCCTGTTAGTCGGGGAATGCTGAATTGAGTGTTAAGAAGTTCCCAAACATGAGTTTCCCATTCTTGGTCAATTCGTAGCGAAACTTGTTTCGATTTAGACATTAAGATTCCTTCCTGATGAGTGCAATAAAGAACCCATCTGTATCATTATCATGGGGATAGACACGAAGACAGGCTGTGATAGTGTCATCGAATTGCTGGGTATTCCATTCCACTACTCCGTTATGGACCTTTAATCCCGGGGTAGATTGGCGTATAATGGCAGCTTGGGGAAATCGCGAAAGGAAATGGTGAATGATAGCTTCATTTTCTTCAGGAAATAAACTACATGTGGAATATACGAGTTGTCCACCAGGTTTCAGCAGACGGAATCCCGAGGTTAAGAGCCCCTTTTGAAGGGTCTGAATTCCTGAAATTCGTTCCGGGCTAGGAATATGAAACTGTATGGGTTTACTGCGAAGATGCCCAGACGCGGTACATGGGACATCTACAAGAACCCGATCAAACCGGAGAGGAATTCGTTGAGCAAGGTGCCGTCCATCTTGACAGAGCGTTATGACATTCATTACTCCACAAAGTTGTATATTGTGTCCTAACCTGGTTAATCGGCGAAAAGATCGATCATTTGCAACAATAGCACCTTCGTTTTCCATCATCTGAGCTAATTGGGTTGTTTTGGATCCTGGAGCAGCACATAGATCAAGAACTAAGTGATGTGGCTTTGGGTCAAGGACAACTGCTGGAAGCATACTAGCGCCTTCTTGGATATAGAAATATCCAAGGGAATACTCAGGGGTGAAGGGGAGTTGTCCATAGTTTCCAGATATACGGAACCCTGCAGCGTACCATGGTAATAAGTTGGGTGTAATATCTAACTCC
>JABXGY010000261.1 GCA_016550395.1 archaeon
GATCTGCAAACACTTCCATGCCACGACCGGTTCCTGCTGCGCACTTATCATTCATGAGGAAGTTCTGAACCTTTCCCTTTTCATCGACACGGATAGCTTTACAATCCTGACCGCCCATATCCAAAACTGTCCGAACCGATGGTCCCCACATGAAGTTAGCTCCACGGCCATGGCAAGCGATTTCAGTTATCGCTTTTTGTGCAAATGGAATATTGACCCGTCCATAACCAGTTCCAACGATATAATGAATGTCTTTAAGAGTAACCCCGGTATCTTCAAGAGCCCAATTCATCGTCCGCTCCGCACTATCCGGACTGCTGGATCCAGTTCGCATGACGCTCTGTGCAAACACTTCTCCATCAACCATGATCACAGTCTTTGAACTGACGGATCCAATGTCAACTCCTCCACTAATCACCTTCCCACTTTGGGGGTCGATGCCCTCAACTGTATGACGGTATTCAGGCCATCTCCAAAATTCCTTTTTTGTCATTTTCATCACTCCTTTGCCCTTTCCTGGGCTATCAATGCAGCGCCATAAGCACTTACATATTCGGGAAACTCAGGTACGTGAACCTCCACACCTAATCCACGCTTCATAGCATCGACAAAGCCAACATCATAGGCTAATCCTCCAACCAAGAGGATATCTTCCGTTATCCCTAACCTTCGAACCATTGAAATCACTCGTTCAGCAATAGCGTCGTGTATTGCACGGGCGATGTTCGGTTTTGGTGTCTGAGCATGAATTAGTGATACTACCTCAGATTCAGCGAAAACAGTACATTGAGCATTCATTGGAACTGCTTCAGTGGCTTTCAAAGACATAGGACCCATTTGCTCTAGTTCAACTTCGAGTGCACGGGACATAGCTTCGACAAATGCGCCTGCTCCAGCAGCACACCGTTCATTCACAACAAAGTCTTTCATATCACCAGATTCATCACATTTAACAGCACGAGCTTCCTCAGCCCCCACATCAATGATGGTGCGAGCTGAAGGTAACAACTTTACCCCTGCTTTTGCATTCGCTCCTACTTCGCTAACACTATCTGCTGCAAACTCTACTGACCCTTGACCAATTCCTGTCTCTGTGATGTGGGCGATTTCATCGAGCTTCAACTTGGCAGCTTTTAGAGCCATC
Organism: archaeon; assembly: GCA_016550395.1. Taxonomy (GTDB): domain Archaea; phylum Asgardarchaeota; class Hermodarchaeia; order Hermodarchaeales; family Hermodarchaeaceae; genus Hermodarchaeum. The sequence goes on from JABXGY010000261.1 coordinate 1,145, forward strand.
TCAGAGGCATCTTTGACTGCAATTTTAAGATCAAACCCTGTTAAGGTAGATCCTCGACCAGCTATCTTTCCATCATCGAGAATGACCATTTTCACATTTTTAGCACCAAAGTCAATTCCCGCAGTAATCAAATTTCTCTACCTCCTACTTAACCCCCAACAATTCTAAGAAGGAATCCACAGCCTTCTTCGTCCGTTCCAAGTCGAACTCTCGTTCATCACCCATATTCCCTTCAAAGGGAAGAACGGGTACACCTGCTTCCTTAAAAGCGAGACGATTCTCAGCGATATTTAACGACAAACCTTCACATCCACGATTATAATGCAGCAAAACGCCATCAACCTGCCATTCTCGCACGATGCGAAGCATCATATCGCTTTTCTTCTGCGCGGAATAGAAATGCTGCCATTCAGGTCGAGCATGGGTCCAATCAGCTAAAATTTCAAGTGCTTGCCTTCGGGTGGTAATATCAATTCCTTGCTCTTGGGGAGTTGTTTTGGGACCCCAAGTCCCATCATCTTTCACTTCCCAAGCACCAATTAGTGAAAAAGTGTAAAGAGATCCGACGGACACAACGCCGTATGATTCGAGATACCGAAAAACCTCGAGAAAGCCCCAAGGGGGTTGAGTATCCGTGATGACCCGGCGTTGTTCATTACCCACTGCTGCGATTTTGTTATCGACTCGCACTTGAACTTCATCACGAAGTTTTCGATAGAATGCAACAGCCTCAGGACGATGTTTCATGATGGTTCCAAATACGTAGAGCGAATACATCGTCTTTTCATCAAGTGGGGCCGGAATGGTTTTATTCATAGCACAGATTTCAGCCCAAAGAGAAGTTGCTTCACATTCATTATAGACAGCTTGGATTAGTTTTTCATCATCATAGTCCCGACCGGTGATCTTCTCGAGCCAATTGATGCCATCCAACAATTGATTAACAACATATTCACGACGTCGTTCGTCGAAATCCTGATATAATCCTGTGCTCACATCAATACAGAAGAGGGGTGTTCCGCCTTCCAACTCACTGGCAATTTGATACCATTTCGCATGGCTACAACAAATATGAGTTGTCCACTGGAAATCAGGTTTGGGAAACTTGCCACCAAACACGTATTCATCTAATACTATTGAACCAAGGTAGTTTCGTAAATATGCACACAAATCTCGGGCAAACCCTTTCGCTTCAATAGCTTCATGGCATCTAGCTGCGAATTTCTTATCGAAGGCAACTGAAGCGCCATACGGTTCCCCAGTCAGACTCCACACATCGTCACCAAGACCCGCAGGAACCGCACTATAAGCCCATGCTCCGCCAGCCCATCGGATGCCACCCTTCTCATGAGCTTTTGCATAATTCTCGTAATATTGCTGTCGTAGAGCCTTCCCTTCATTCCAGATATCCAAAGGTTTTGTTTGATATTTTATCTCAGCCATTTTCATCACCTAAAATAGGTCGGGTAATGCAAACGTTTCTAGAAACGCTTCTACACGTGTCTTAAATTGTCCAATTGGTACCGTCACATCAAACTCTAAGAAATAGGTTGGAATGCCATTCTCCTCAAGCATTTTTCTCAGGGCTGGCATGTCCAATTCATGGGGATCACAGAATTTCTGTTGGATGACGAGAGCACCTTGAACATTATAATCTTTAGCCAGCTGTAAAATGTGTGGGAACCGTTTCCGCTCTGGCCAATCTTTACTAGGACATGGAGGTCGATCAATATACCGGGCAGCTATTGCAGCTAGGCGATCTTCTTGCGGTTCAACTTCGTTCCAGAAGTAGCGAGTTCCCGTACAGTGGTCGTCAACAACTAGAGTGGAATCCAATGACTCCAACATTTCCACAAATTCCGTATCATCGTCTTCACTTCCCAGTATCATTAGGCGGGTTCCAGTGTTTCGGTTAAGTTTCCGATTCGGCAGTTCTTTGAGCACTTCTTCCAGAGCCCGGTTATGTTCCTCTTTGTCGACCATTTGACTAGAAACAACCATGTACATTGCCTCTAGCCCAGTTAATGGAGGTTCTTCCTGTTTCCGAAACTCATAGACTTGTTTCATCAATTGGCGATTTTTGTTAACGATCTCAATGCCTCGATCTATGTCCTTATCCGAAATAGGGTGTCCTATCCATTTCTCCAATGCGTTCTTGAAAACCTCCAGTTCACCATGTAAAAAGGGATAAGCATGTGGGGTCTGGACTCCATGGGGCATGTACAGATAATAGCTGAACTCTTGTGGAATGTGCTTAACCCAGCTATTATACGTTTGACGGATATGGAGACATGATTGGGAAATCATAATGCCATTGATGTAATCGTATCGACCTTTCAAACCTTGAGCCAAACAATCACGACAAAAGGGACAAAACATTCCAAAGATATGAGGTTCAGTAACATCCTGGGCCTCATGGCTACCAAGGATGCGAACGGGAAGGATGTCAGCAGCAACAAGGAGTTCTTCAGGGACATAGGTGCAAAAGTAGCCGAGTACTTTCCCGCCTTTCCGCTTTTTCCAATCTTTTGCGTAGTCGTGACGGTTGGTATACCATTCTTTGAATTTATCAAACATAGGGATTTTCCTGTCCTGAAATATACTGTGAGTATGGAGTGTAAACTTCGTGCGATACTGGTATGAGATTCCTTAAGAATTTTTGCAAAAATGTTTTATAATATTGGTATAATATTCAATATTGATAAAAAGAATTGGTATAGTTATGGACATATCAAGCAAGGAGTCTATCATTTGACAAATTGGTACACTGATAAGATTCGAGATTTACTCGCGGCAATCTCCCACCCATCAAGAGTGGCAATTATGGAATTTTTATCTGACCGTGATTTTGGTACGAATAAATCACTCCGGCACCACCTCAAATCATTACAACCACAAGGCGGCGGTGATTCACCAGCAGTGGTAACCCACCATGTTTCTTTACTTGAAAAAAATGGGCTCGTTAAACATTCGGAGGACGACGCACGCGTTATTGTAGCAACTGCCAAGGGACGCAGAATTACTCGAATGCTAAGACAAGTGGTTTCCAATTCTGACTTGGAAGAATCCTGGGATCGTTCTCTCTAGAGATTGAAGCCTTGTTCGCGGAGTACTTGAGTTAGATTCTTTCCTTGCTTACGAGCGCGTTGTAGGAAAAATCGAAGGTAACGATCAAAGAAAGGATTACTGCCCTTTGCAGCGAGAGGTATTCCGAGAACCAGGTCACCGTTTATTAGATTTAATCGTTGTGCAGCCATCCCGACGGACCACATCATTCGGTTATCGATGAAGTGTTGGGCTGCTACTGTTGTTGCAGATGAGAGGGCGATACCTAAATCTAGAATTTTGAAGGCACAGAGGGCAGTGGTTTTATTTTGGCGAATGGCTTCTTCATAATCTGCGCAGGTTTCGTAGCCACAGGCTTGACAATTAAGCGTAAGGGGAGGGCGTTTTGCCCGAATACCAATGAGGAAAATGGCTGCACTTTCCTTTACGGCTTCGGCGTCGGGTTCTAAAAACCAAAAGGTTTGGTTTGTGAGGTCTTCTTGGCGCATTTTTAGTATTTCTTTTGCAATTTGCTGAATGGTAGCTCCAGATACAATTTCAATTGTAAGATCATCGAAGCCTTTGGATTTGGGGGCAGTTGTAGCGGCTGCCGCCATTAAATTTGCTACGTTTTTGACTGCCTCGTTGGTGAGTTTCTCTCTTTTTGTTGGTATTTCATTCACCTTTTTGCGAGAGTATTACTCCATGTTTGACGGTGTTTAGTGTTGATCATTTTTTGGGTTTTTTCCCAGTAACGGCGGTTACGATATTCCAGAACTCATTTTCCTTCAAACCAAGGCGGGTTTCTCGAAGGAGTTCTGCAGCTTTGTGTAATTGTCTCAGCATTTCGACTTTGTCCCGGAGTTTGTGTGTCTCTTTTACTTGTAAAACAATTTGCTTAATTTGGTCATCAGTGGCCTCTATGTTTTCTTGTTCAAGTTTTGTTTTCACAATTTGACTCCCAGTGTGTTTGCCCATGTAGAACTCTGTTTTGCGTCCAACGGTTTCAGCGGGGATAGGTTCGTAAGTGAGACGATGAGAGAGGATGCCATGAACATGTATGCCTGCTTCATGTGAAAACGCGTTTTCGCCAGTGATTGCTTTATGTACAGGAAGGAGAATAGCAAACGCCTCACTTACCTTATCAGCAAGTTCTTGGATTTTCTCTGTTTGAACACCGGTTCGGATATCATAAAGGAATTCTAATGCCATGACAACTTCTTCGAGGGGCGCATTCCCAGCACGTTCGCCAAAACCCGCAATACAAACATGGGGGACAGTGACACCTTCTTCAATTGCAGCTAGTGTGTTGGCGGTGGCTAAACCAAAGTCATTGTGATTATGAATCGAGAGAGGTACTTTCCGTTTGACCTCTTTGTAAAGGCGGTCACGGATTTGGGAGACCAGATATCGCATCGATTCTGGTCTCAGAAAGCCCACAGTATCAGCAATCACGACGCGATCGGCACCAGCGTCAAGGGCAGTTTTGAAAATCTTTACTGTGTCATCAATGCTGGTGCGAGAAGTGTCTTCAGTGACAAAGTCAACAATGACTCCATACTTTTTTGCATATTCAATACAATCTGTCACGATGCTAAGCGCTTCTTCTGGGGTTTTTTTTAACTTGTACTTCAAATGAAGATTACTGAATGCAATAAAGATTGGCACTTCTTCTGCTCCTGCTTGGATGGCAATATCGATATCAGACTTGATGGCACGAGCCGGAGCACAAATTTTGGCTTGTTTGAAGCCCTCAGCTGCAATTCGCCGAACGACCTCTTCCTCATCCTTTGAAACTGCAGGAAAACCAACGTTGATAATGGCAATACCCATCTCATCCATTAGCTTTGCGATTTCGATTTTTTCATCAATCAAAAGACTAGTCCCAGGTGTCTGCTCGCCATCACGGAGAGTTTCATCCCAGATAAGTACCTCTTTGGGTAAATGTTTTGGTTTAGTTTGTTGAACCTTGTTAAAGTTAACAATTAAACCATCTGCCTCTAATTCGTCAAGCATCATTGTCTTAGCCAGCCTGATTAACTAATAATGATAGTATAAACTTAAGTCTCTTTCTTGTCTATATTCTACGAACCATTGAACTGGTATTTGGAAGGAGTAATGCTATGAGCTCAGAATTTTCTAATATCAAGGTTGAGGTTTCAGATGGGGTAGGTACAATTTTGGTGAACCGGCCACCCTTGAATATTCTTGATCAAAAAACCCTTATAGAAATTCAAAAAGCGCTTCAACAGATGAAGACCAATGGGGAAGCGAATATCATTCTTTTGAAAACCGCTGTCGATCGGTTCTTTTCAGTTGGAGTAGATGTGGAACAACATCTCCCTAAACATGCACCGAAAACGTTAGAGGCATTCAATAACGTCTTTAAAGCCCTCATCGATGTCGATAAACCTGTTATCGCTGTGGTTCAAGGATCCGCATTGGGTGGTGGATGTGAAGTAGCCTTCGCTTGTGATGTGGTGATTGCTGCTGATTCAGCTAAGTTTGGTCAACCAGAAATCCAAGTCGGCGCCGTGCCTACGGTAGCGGCAGGAGTTCTACATCACCTGATTGGTCAAAAACAAACCTTTGAACTGCTTTACACAGGTGATAGCATTTCTGCTAAACAAGCTGAACAGATGGGACTTATTAACCACGCTGTACCTGCTGACCAATTAGATAACATCGTCA
>JABXGY010000262.1 GCA_016550395.1 archaeon
AATACCATTAACCGGTTTTGTCACCTGCATCAAAGCACTAAGGACCTCGAGAAAAAGGTCCAAATGCTCAGATTGTTAGGACAACGCTGCGGCACATGCTTTCAACGTTGTGTGGGCATGGATGCCCTGAACGCCGTGTATTTAACAACCTATGAGATTGACCAGGCATGTAAGACTGAATATCATCAACGGTTCATCGATTACATGAAACGAGTTGAAGCTCATGATTGGGTGATTGATGGCTGTATGACTGATCCCAAGGGGGATCGGAGTAAACGCCCCTCCGAGCAAAAGGATCCGGATGTATATGTACACGTGGTCGAACGTCGTGACGATGGTGTGACTATTCGGGGAGCGAAAGCGCACCAAACCGGTGCAGTTAATTCGCATGAACACTTGCTCATGCCAACCCTGGCTATGCGCGATGCGGAGAAGAAGTTCACGATTTGTTGTGCGGTTCCTGCAGATGCGAAGGGGATTACCTATTTTTATGGAAGGCAAGCTAGTGATTTACGGCGATTGGATCTGAGTGCCGAAGGGGATATTGACTGTGGAAATCCAGAGTATGGTGGTCAAGAATGCCTTGTGATTTTTGAGGATGTCTTTGTACCTCATGAGCGTATCTTCATGGATGGCGAGTCAGAATTTTGTGGTCGCCTTGTGGAAAGCTTTGCGGCCTATCATCGCCAAAGTTACGGTGGATGTAAGGTCGGTGTGGGAGACGTTTTGATTGGGGCAGCAGCCACGATTGCAGAATATAATGGGGTTCAAAATGCGTCTCACATTAAGGATAAAATTACTGAAATGATTCATTTGAATGAAACGCTGTTTGCCTGCGGGATGGCGTGTTCATCATGTGGGACAGTAACGGGCGCAGGAAATTATCTGGTGGATATCTTATTGGCAAATGTGTGTAAACAGAATGTGACACGATTTCCATTCGAAATCGCCCGATTGCTCCAAGACATCGCCGGAGGACTATTCGTGACTTGCCCAAGTGCAAAAGAATTACAGGACCCGGAAACACGAAGAATCATCGAAAAATACCTGGTAGGTGCCGAAGGCGTCAACACAGTTGATCGGATGAAAATTCTCCGATTAATTGAAAATCTTACGTTGGGACGCGCCGCAGTGGGATACTTAACCGAATCCATGCATGGTGCCGGGTCACCTCAAGCCCAGCGAATAATGATAGGACGCATGGTAAACTTAGAAGAAAAGAAGAATTTTGCCAAATCCTTAGCGAAAATTCAACAGGAATAGAACTACCAAAGTTACGCAATAGCTATGTCTGTATCAGACAATCATTTTCTTACTTCATATCGCTAATAGTTAGAGTAATCAGTGATTATTAAAAAACAAGAATGGATTGTATTTACCGAATTTTAATCAAAGATATCTATTTTTTAGTCAATTTAGAGAAAGTATAGGCAGATGAAACACGACACTGAGCCGCATCATAGAAACGCTGCGTAAAAAGGTGAATTGGTAATGCATGACAAAGGTTCAGGTTTGTTAATTGAGAAATCCCTACTAGAGCATGCAAGGCGATGGATTCATGGTCTGTTTGAAGGGTTACGTGATGTCGATGAAGAAACCCGAAGGCAGTTGTTGCAGGGTGTCGGTAAATATTGCGCATCCGTTAAGGCCGTTCCCGTAGCGAAGCGGTTGGTGAAAGAAGAACCGGATATTTACCAGCGGTTTGAACGCCTGCGTGAGACGGTGCTGTTTCCCAAGTTTCGCGTTGAGAAAGAGGATGAGTGGTCAACACTGCACGTTGAATATTCCGCCGAGGAAGAACCCTGTATTTGCCCCCTCGTACAATATGGCGTGATTGATGTGCACCCGTTCATGTGCGAATGTACCCGAGGTTGGATACAAACAACCTTTGAAGCCTTGTTAGAACACCCGGTCACCGTAAAATTAGAGGAAACCGTCTGTCAGGGAGCAGATACCTGCCGGTTTACAGTTCGTCGAGTTAACTGAAATTGCCGCTACGACGAGGTTAATTTAGTGGCTTTTAGGTTCGTCTTCGTGCCTAGGTGTAGCAGGGCGTGTTGTAATTGACAGAGAAATTAGGTGAGCTGCAATCGATTTTTTATTTTGATGTGTGTGGGAGTGTGAACACAGAGAAGACCTTAGAATTAGCCATGCAGCGAGCACAGTTATTGGATTTGAACAAGCTTGTGGTGGCTTCGGAGACGGGAGTAAGCGCTTTGAAGGCAGCCAAGCTGATTGAGGGGTCAGAGATTCAGCTTGTTGTGGTTACTTCAGCAGCAGGTACAAAAATAAAGGGAACAACCATCGGCGATCTAAAAATTGGTATCCCGGATTCAAAGATATGGCAACATTTGGTAAAAAGCGGAGCAACAATAATTCGAGCAACAGATCCCTTGTATAATGTGGGAGCGGTCTTCGAGCATCAGAAAATCCCCACTCTGGGTTCCTTATTCCGACAATGTTTACGCCTAATTAGTCCAGGAACTGCTGTCTGTGTGGGAGTTGTGCTTATGGCAACTGATAACGGTGTCTTGGCAGAAGGTGAAGAAGTGGTGGCAGTAGCAGGATCGTGGGTGGGTTTAGATACTGCCATTGTGGTATCCGCAGCGAACTCAGTGCATTTGTTTGAACGGGGAAAGGTCGAGATTCGTGAGGTTATTTGTAAGCCCCGCAATCCCTCATACAGCTGGCCTGTGAACCAACAGGACTGGGTCGGAGATTTAACGCCCTATGAACGGTTTGCCGACTAGAAATCCACTTATTCCCATGTACATTAGAGGAATAGTTAGAGATGTGATCAATGGAAAGTGAAGCTGTGTCCTATTGTGGAAAGTATCTGTGTACACGGTGTGCATATCATCGTGGGTTATTCGTGGAACCCGCTAAGCGTCTGGTAGAGTTGGCGCAGCGATACCAATCGCTGCGATTAATTGTGGGAAATGTCAAAACTTTTGACTTTGATGATTTTCTCACAGGGCTAGAGTGGCTGGCATCCCAGGATAAAGCCTGTAAGGGTTGTAAGCAGGGTGGAGGCTGGTCTTGGTGGCCTGATTGTCCAGTTCGCACATGTTGTGCCGAAAAGCAACTTGACTTTTGTCATCTATGTCAAGACTTTCCTTGTGAAAAATTAACGACAGGTCCCCTGAAGGCACGATTGCAACAAGTTATTGAAGCCAATCGCCAAATCCAGCAACAAGGACTGGAGTCTTGGGTTCAAGCACTGAAAGAGAAGTATAAGGGCGAATAGGACCGTTTCATCCTGTTATGTGTACAGATTGGGTAGCACGCTAGTATCTGCGTGCGGGTGGTTCACTAAGCCATAAGAACTGATGAGATGAACCAACGCGGACCGGCTCTTTGACGAGTTCCCGTTTGTGTTCTTCCCAGTCCGCTTCGGCTGTCGTGGACAACTGCATCTTCGAGTATTTGATGTTGATCGCTTCATCGGTAATGTTGGTCACATATGTTTGGGGAACAAGTAGGTCAATGTCTGGTCTAATGCCGATGCGTTCGGAGAATTCTTCGAAAAAGCCACCGCCAACAACAAACCAGGGACTCCCTTTCTCATCAAACACCACATCGATGATATTTCCGATATTATTTTTGTCTAAATCAATGATTTTACGTTTGGAGAGGGGGGAAAGTCGCATCTCATTGGGTCCTAACTTCACTGGCTCGGTGAGTTTTTCATACTCAACTTTGAGGTGTAATTGATCGTTTTCAAAGCGGTCAATTACCTCGAGCGGGAAGAACGGATCAATGTCGGCGCGAAGGCCAATGGATTCCAGGAATTCTTCAATTCGACCGCCACCCATCACGATGCTCTTGAGCTCGACTTTCCCGTTTTCATACAAGAAGTGAAAATCAATGACACGTCCAATTTTTTGACCCTTGCTATCAAGGATATCCTTGTTTTTCATTTCTGAGAACTTTATGTTAGCAGCTTTAAACAAAATAACA
>JABXGY010000263.1 GCA_016550395.1 archaeon
AGTCGGTATCTTTTACCTGAAGAAGGTCATAGGCAAGCCCAGTAGTGGTTCGCACGATATCACGACAACGTATTTCCCATAGCTGCTGGTCCCTGTAGATTTTTCTATCCTTCTCGCTGTGTAAATTTAATCCGATGAGGTCTCGACACCGGATATGACCAAATCGGGCAACAAACAAATTAACAATATTAGTGCTAAATGCATACGGGGGGGTATCTGGAGGCGTCTTGGATACTATTGTTCGACCAAACCGAAGTCCTAATCCCATTACGGCACCTGATAGGGCTCCACACACTTCGCCATGCCGACCAATCCCCGCCCCAAAACCTGTTGCAATTTTGGGAATAAGCTCGCTTTGAATATTCAAATACTGACTTAATGTTAATAACACTGCCTCAGAACATAGGTATCCCTGTTCAATAAATTGCTCAGCAAGGCTCATAATTTCCGTTTTTGATAGCATGAGATCGCCTTAGTTGACGTACAATTTTTCCTAAAACTAGTTTGTGGTTTCGTCACCTGATATTTTTTCGTTAGAATTCTTAGTCTCAGATGGGTTATTTGGTAAATCACGCCGATAGTGCCACAGAATAACTCCCAAAATTACTAGCCAAATTGGGAGAATCCAAAATTGAAGTCCAGGTGAAAGGAAGGATACAATAACCTGGCTAACTGCTGCCCCCGCAATGAATCCCACAGCAATAACCTGTCCACGCTTAGCAAACCATTCTTTACCATATTTCTTATCGGTGTATAAGCGGATAAATCCACCAATTGAGAAGGGGATGAAATAAGATGGTGGCAAGAACATAGCTAGTGCTACACCCAGATAGGAAATAGGAAAAAAGGCTGCTAGAACACCGACGATTCCCCCTGCAACAAGGAACGCTATAAAATCAAATCCAGCTCCCGTTGCAGTGGTCGCAAAGATTGAAACGATGGCAAAACCTTGCAGCACTCCTACGGCTGGAAAGGTCTCCGTAGGAAACCCGATTAAATACCACGCTGCAAGGACAAATACAACGCTCGTTATGACCCCTGGAAAAATCTTGATGAGCTGAGCGATAAGGACCGAACGACGAGGAGTATCCGTCATACCACCAATCTTCATATTACCCAATAAGTCGGTTGTCGTGAAAGGGTTAATCGCGGGATATCCTAGAAACGGAACATAACCTTGAACCCCGATCATGGCAAGAGGAATTTCGTAAAACGCAAGACGTTGAACACCCATTCCAATTCCAGCTTCTCCAACAAATTTGACCAAAACGAAGGTATCAATTAATGCAATAGGTAGGAGTAACACAATTGCGATTAGTACGCTTACCCATATTGGATAGGATGAAAACACGTTAAGACCAACAATTACTGCAATGAAAATCAATATTAAACTTAGATATGCTACACCCAGTCGTCGTTTTCGAACTAGCCCTACCATGTAGGTTTTGGCATAATCGCCAAACCCTACGGTGTTTCCCTCCGTTTCGTCGGTTGTAGGTTGTGTTGTGTTTTCTATTGACTTTCTAGCCTTTTGGAGTCTTCGAATACCAAACACAATTAGACCACTGAGGAGCATAATTCCCAAAGCTGGACTGAGCATATATTGGAATAAGAGATTGAAGTACATCTCCATGCCAGTGAATCCCGGTGTGATTATGCCTAAGGTCACCAAGATTGGTGAAATCACTGCATATGTGATAATCCCTGCTACGAGCATGGTAATGGAAACTTTTGGGTCAATAATGAATGAAATTGCTAAAAGGCTGATATTTAGAATGAAACCCAAAGCAAATCCAGGAAGAAGAAAGGGGGTAAAGTCCCAACTTATTGTTGTGAATCCAAGGGGCATTACTAGCACATTGATGAAATATTGTAGAATTGTAACAAAAATTCCAATTCCGAGCCAACGGAACATAAAGCGACTTTGTTGTCCGGCTTCCATACAAGTATTAATAGTGACACCACTTGCGAGGTAGAACGGGAATTTTGTTTGTTTCCGTGTTTGAATATAATCTACGACTGCCAAGGCTGAAATAAACCCGAGGAGTGTTGATAGAAACACAAAGCCTAGGTGGAAGAGAATTGGAGGTATCCAGCTGGGATCGAACGGGCTTCCATAGAGTAGCACATCTTTGGATGGGACAAGCCAAAATGGTAGTGTATACATGGTATAAGCTTGTACATACATGGAAATAGTTAACGTATAATACACAACGAAACCTGTAGAAGCAATCATGGTTGTAGCAATTTCTTGGCGATTCGAACCCCCACGTGCAACATGAAATAATGTATATGCTGTTAGAACAGTGACAATGCCAAAGCCCAGACCAAATCCGAAGTTAATGCCTAGATAAGCGTTGATGGTCGTATACACCACATTAAGAACGACTGCTAGCATGATGCCCCGAAGTGTAATGCTTTGTATCGAGGTGTTTTTTGAAGTTTCTTTCAGGCTTTTTTCACCGGTCTCACAGAAAGGATCAGGCTGATGTTTAGCGGGTCCTAATTCCTCATCACGCAAGGGTTCAGAATCAGTCATGAAAGGTTCCTCAATATTCTAATAACAATTAGGAGGTCTGTGATTCTGCACATTGCGTTTCAAGATATACAAATGCGTTTTGAAGATTTCATAATAACGCATAATTCATCACCAAATCTGTAAAGACCTGGTCAGAGTACAAAGAAAATCTGTGAAAAACTGCTCAAAACACTGGTCACTATCTGAGCACTTTGAGAAATCGTAAAAGAGTGCTACTCAAATACTAAGACCTCCTTTTCCGATTAGAGGACTGACTTTTCATGATTAATTTTCAACTCACAGATGATCAACTAGCCCTTCAGGAAAAAGCCCGAGAATTTGCAATAAATGAAGTTCTTCCGGTTTCACAGCACTATGATCAAACTGGTGAATTTCCTCGTGAGGTTATTGCTAAGGCGCACAAAGCAGGTCTCATGAATTTGGGTATACCCAAAGATTATGGTGGCCCGGATTATGGATCCCTAGATTCAGTCTTGGTTGTGGAAGAATTTGCAGCAGCATGTGCTGGCATGACGACCTCCATTTACGTTAACGATCTCGGCCTGGCACCCATCATACTTGGTGGAAGCGAAGCGCAAAAACAGAAATGGTTACCACCACTCACAAAAGAACTTCGCTTTGTCTCCTTCGCTACTAGTGAACCAGGCATGGGTTCAGACGTTGCTGGTATAAAATGTAGTTATGAACGGAAAGATGATAATTTTATTCTTAACGGGAACAAGTTCTGGATTACAAACGGTAACCATGCTGACCTTTTTGTCATCTTCGCCAGAAAGAAAGGAACTCAACGTCATGCGGGTTTATCTGCGTTTATTGTTCCCGCGAATACGGAAGGACTTTCTACAGGGAAACCTTTGAAAAAACTTGGTCATCGTGCCTCGGATACTGCTGCCGTCATTTTACGGAATGTAAAAGTGCCTGTAGACAATCTACTAAGCACAGAAGGAATGGGGTTTTTGTTAGCGATGATGACTTTTGTTAAAACTCGTCCCGCTATTGGTGCCATGGCCACTGGTCTTGCTCGCTCAGCAATGGAATATGCTATTAACTACGCCAAACAGCGTGAGGCTTTTGGCAAGAAAATTAGCAGTTTTCAAGCCATTCAAGACATGGCAGCTGATATGTATGCCCGCATCGAAGCCATTCGACTCCTTACATGGAAGGCTGCTTGGATGGTAGACCAAAAAACTGATGCCAACATAACAAATGTCGCCTCTAGCTGCGCTAAACTTGTTGGTGCGGAGGACGCAATGAAAATCGTTACCGATGCCCTCCAAATCTATGGTGGCAAAGGCTACCTAGAACAATATCCTATTCAGAAACTCTTCCGTGACGCAAAACTGTACCAGATCTACGAGGGCACGTCACAGATCCAGCGATATGTGATTTCGCGTTATCTTTTCAAAGAATATCAACCTATTATGAAGAATTTCTAACAGATTTTTTTCATTATTCTCACTTTTAAAAACCTCTCAAGAAATTAAAGACAAATGAGAATTAGATATCAGGTAAAGAGGGAATAGTTCTCAATACCAAATGAGATTGGTTTGCTGACCGGATAAAAAGTTTGTTTGAAGTTAAAACGGAATCAACCTAACCATATGTATTTCTGCAACAAATTCTATGATCGGTATTTGATTATTAACGAAATGATAGCATGGGCTATTTCATTCGCGAGATCACCGATTCGTCCGAGA